>JAYEJG010000067.1:0-3100 GCA_034660435.1 Thermoplasmatota archaeon | reverse complement strand
GAGCAATTCCTTGAGAGATCGCTTTCATACCAACAGCTGCAGCTTCCCTCGGAAATACTTCCCAGGAGTCCATTGTAGGAACAATATGTTCTTCATCCATTCCTTCGTCTTCTGCGGTTTTTGCCAGTTCAAGTGCCGCCGCAATACACATTTCATCTGTTATTGTTTTGGCTCTAACATCAAGAGTTCCTCTAAATATTCCTGGAAAGCCAAGTGAATTGTTGATTTGGTTTGGGAAATCAGATCGCCCAGTTGCAAATATTCTTGCTCCTGCTTCCTTTGCATCCCATGGCCATATTTCTGGAACAGGATTTGCTGTGGCAAAAACAATTGCATCATTTGCCATACTTACAACCCATTCCTTTTTAATTGTCCCTGGACCCGGCTTGCTTGCTGCGATACAAATATCGGTATCTTTTAATGCATTACCAACGGGTCCAGTTCTACTTTCTCCATTGGAATTAACGCACATGTTCCATTTAGTTGGATTTTTGTCTTTACTTTCTTCGATGTCCTTTCTTGAAGAATGTAAAATTCCTTTGCTGTCTGCCATAATTATGTTTTTTGGCTTTACGCCTGCTGCAATTAAAACCCTTGAAATGGCAATATTTGCTGCACCTGCACCAACCATTGAAACAAGTGCTTCGTCTATCTTTTTCCCAACGATTTTCAGTGCATTAATTGCACCTGCAACTTCAACCGTTGCAGTTCCTTGCTGATCGTCATGCCATACAGGTATGTCCATCTCTTTTCTAAGTCGATCAAGAATGTAGAAACATTTTGGTTTTGCAATGTCTTCAAGATTTATCCCGCCAAAGCTTGGCTTTAACCATTTAACCGCTTGTATTATTTCATCAGGATCCTTAGTGTCAAGACAAATTGGGTAAGCATCAACACCACCCAAATATTTGAAAAGAAGCGATTTTCCCTCCATAACTGGAAGACCTGCCTCAGGGCCAATGTCTCCAAGACCTAGTACTCTGGTACCATCACTTACAACTGCTACGGTATTCCATTTGTTGGTATAATCATAGACTTTGAGGGGATGTTTTTGAATTTCTTTACATGGTTCTGCAACACCTGGTGTGTACCAGATACCAAAATCATCAAAAGTTCTAATACAACATTTTGGAATGACCTCTATTTTACCTTGGTAAAAAGGATGAAGTTTCATAGCATCTTTACCAGGTTTATTTGCTTTTTCCAGTAGTTTTTTTTCATTGATTTTTGTCATTGGCACACCTAGGATTCAAGCAGGTATCCACTCTTGCCGTATTTATACTTTATACTAGCAGGACACAGGTTTTTATGCCGCGGAAAGTGGATGCAAATTTAAATAACATAAATATTTGTGCCACGAATATTGGATGTGAATTGCGTTAGTTGGAAGAGACATAGAAGCGCAACGGCAAAGTCAAAGATAACAACAGCCGAATAACCTTATTTTTCTAGGACATTCAAAACAATTATATGCATCATTTTCATTCCGAAATCTGGGAAGGTATTATTATGTCATCAAAAGATTTAGTTGAAATAGTTATTCATGGACGTGGAGGGCAAGGTTCAGTCACAGCGGCAAATCTTCTTGCATCTGCAGCATTAATCAATGGAAATAAAGGTTGCCAAGCATTTCCAGTTTTTGGTGCAGAACGGCGTGGAGCTCCACTGAGGGCATTTGCCAGAATTTCTGAAGGAGAGATTCATCTTCGCAGTGAAATATACACCCCAGATATTGTAATCGTACAAGACGAGAGCATTATGGAACTTGTTGATGTCCTTAAAGGCCTCAAGAAAAATGGTAAAATTCTAATCAACACTACAAAAAAACCAGAGGATTTTGATTTCTCGGACAAATATAATGTTGCAACTGTTGATGCAACAGGAATTGCAATAAAACATGACATTCTTGTTGGAGGGATTCCTGTAGTAAATACTCCAACTCTTGGTGCTGTACCAAAAGTATTGGATAAAGTAACACTAAAATCGATTCAGGAAGCAATAAAAAACAAATGGAAAGGTGCACAAGCTGAAAAAAATATAAAGGCCACTCAGGACGCATATGACCAGTTGGAGGTGAATTTTTGAAAAAATATGATGTTGTTTCTGCAATATCTTATCCAAAGAGAGGAGCAATGGGAAAAACTGGCAGTTGGAGGGTATTTAGGCCAATATTTGACAAATTGAAATGTGTAAAATGTCTTAGATGTTGGGTTTTTTGTCCAGAAGGTGCCATCAAACGAAACAAAGATAATACAATTGAAATTGATTATGATTATTGTAAAGGCTGTGGCATATGTGCCAATGTATGTAAAGTAAATGCAATAACTATGGGACGGGAGGCTGACGAAAAATGACTATAATGATGGATACGGGCAATTATATTGCAGCAAAGGCTGCAGTAATGACAAAACCAGCAGTCGTTGCTGCTTATCCGATTACACCTCAGACAACGCTTGTTGAGGGTATTGCAAATTATGTTGAAACAGGAGAGTTTAAAGGAGAATATATTTGTGTGGAAAGCGAGCATTCTGCTATGTGCGCAACAATTGGAGCAAGTGCCACAGGAGTTAGAACATTTACTGCCACTTCATCACATGGCCTGGTACTCATGCATGAAGTGCTTCACTGGGCATCGCTCGCACGATTACCAATTGTAATGTGTAATATTAACAGAGCGTTAGGCCCTGGCTGGAACATTTGGGCAGACGAAACAGACTCTATTGCACAGCGAGACACTGGTTGGCTTCAAGTATATTGCAGTAGCAACCAAGAGATTTTTGATACCATTATTCAATCATTCAAGTTAGTAGAGGATAAGAAGGTATTATTACCAATGATGATCAATTATGACGCATTTATTTTGTCTCATACGTCAATGCCGGTAGACATACCAACTCAAAAAGAAATAGACAGTTTCCTACCACCATATAAACCAACATGGAATCTAGACGTAAGCAATCCAACCACCCATGGGAATATCATTGGTCAGTTGGACTATGACAAGGTAAGGAAAGCCATGCAAGACGCTCAAGAGTACACAAAAGAACTAATTCCAAAAATTGCAGAAGAGTGGAAAAAGAAGTTTGGAAGATATCACGGT
>JAYEJG010000066.1:0-3108 GCA_034660435.1 Thermoplasmatota archaeon | reverse complement strand
TGATAAGAGCGAAATATCATAAAATTGTTGCTTTAGAATTTGAGATAAAATCAACAATTGGAAATCTTATTTCAGGTTATAATCGTGATTTGCAGTTAACGAAAAAACCAGTAATTCATGGATTTGAAATTATAAAAGAAACTATCAGCATTATGGCCTTAGTTTTAGATAAATTGAAAGTCAATGAAAGTAATTGTAAAAAAGCAATGACAGAAGAGTTATATGCTGCGGAAAAAGCATATCGGTTGGTAAAAAAAGGGGTACCTTTCAGAGATGCATACAAAGAAGTTTCTAAAAGTTACGAATAAATTCCAAGATAAGTCTTTTAAAAGGCGAACTATACCATTTAGTGAGTTAAATGTCAAGAAAAAAAGATATTGGTGACATGCTAAAGAAAATCGGTGCAAAAGTTGGGGATAAAATAATTATAGAAACAAAAACTGTAAAAAAAGAAGGGGTTCTGATGCCTCATCATCAATTCAGTGACGACGACATAATAAGCATAAAACTTGACAATGGTTATAATATTGGTCTTGCAATTGATAAAGATACAAAGATTGCCCTTGTAGAAAAGCATAAGAGTGCCGTTAAAGAAGGAAAAGAAATACCATTTGATAAAAACAAACCAACTGTTTCTATTATTGGAACTGGTGGAACGATTGCTTGCTATGTTGATTACAGAACGGGTGCTGTACACCCTGCAAGTTCAGCAAAGGAACTTGCTTTTTCTGTCCCTGAAGTTTTTGATGTCTGTAATGTAAAAACTAAAGTTGCATTTCAAATTCTCAGCGAGGATATTAAAGTCTCTCATTGGCAGATGCTTGCTAATGAAGTTGCAAAGGAATTAAACAACGGTGCCACTGGAGTTATTATACCTCATGGAACTGACACGCTTGGTTATACTTCGGCAGCACTTTCGTTTATGTTAAAAAATCTCACTGGACCTGTTATTCTTGTAGGTGCACAAAGGTCAAGCGACAGGCCTTCATCAGATGCTGCACAAAATTTACTTGCTGCCGCAACAGTAGCCATAAACTCAGATATTGGAGAAGTTATTACAACAATGCATAAAGAAAGCTCAGATACTGCCACTGCAATTCATAGAGGTTCAAGAGTGAGGAAATTTCACACTTCAAGGCGTGATGCATTCAAAACAATAAATGACATTCCATTAGGCATAGTCAAAGAGGGAAAGATAAAGATCGATGGAAAGTACAGAAAGAAGACGCCAGGAAAGGTTAGTGTTGATACCAAGATGGAAACAGATGTAGGAATGATTTATTCGTATCCGGGATTAAAAGGAAAAGACATTCCTGATAAAAAAGGCATTGTTCTTATAGGCACTGGACTGGGGCATATACCTAATAGCATCATCCCGCGTATCAAAGAGTTGACAGAAAAGGGAACTGTATTTGTAATGACATCTCAATGCATTTTTGGAAGGGTGAATCTGAATGTTTATTCTACTGGGAGAGACCTGCTAAACACAGGAATTGTTCCTTGTGAAGATATGCTGCCTGAAACGGCGTACGTGAAGCTTATGTGGGTTCTTGCCCATGGAAAAAACAAAGAAGAAACGAAAAAAATAATGCTTACAAACATTGCTGGCGAAATCTCTGAAAGAACGAGAAGTGATAGTTTCTTATAAAAAATAAAAAGAAGAGAGATGCTGAATTTTATGCGTGCTTCTCAGCAATATCTCCAATAATTGGTAGTTTGAATTTTTCTCCTTGGTAAGCCTTAATTACAAAGACGATCCAAAGAATAACGGTCAACGCCCAAATTCCATATGAAGCCCAAATCAATGCAGGAATTCCTGGGTTAACTGTAACACCTGTACCATACCAACCGTAACCGCCGCCATAACTAACACTTGGTGCCCCAATAAATCCTAAAACCCATCCAAGAATGGTCAGTGGGATAAAAGTTAGGGTTGACTGCAACGCATGAAACCTCACAGTTTTGTTCTCTTTTTCAACTAAATAAAATATTATTCCAGTCAGCCAGGTCAGTACATAACAAAGCATACTGGCTATGTTTTCTTCCAAATCAAATGTCGCTTTTACCATAATATAATTACCTCCACAGATTCATCGAAACGATAAAGCACTATTTATCATTTACGTTTTTGGAGGCAAAAACAATCGATCTTCTATTTTCACGACTTTTATTTTTTCAGAGTCAAAGGAAACAGGCTTTGGTTTTCTAACAATTTTCATCTCATATGTTTTAGAGCTCATGACCTGTACTTCTTCGCTGGTTTGACTGACTAAAAGCATCTCTGTGATTAAATCTTCACTACCAAGTACTTTTGCTTTTTGTAATTCTTTTACATCAATAGCATGTTCATCCCAATTTGAAAGTTCAAAAACATGAACTTTGTTCCCAGAAATCGAGGAAATGTAAAAATATGAGCCATCATGGGAAACAAAATCACCTTTACGAAAAGAGGGGAGCCTCAGGAGATATGTCATCCTGTAAATTTGTCGACTATCTTTCATACCCATATTTTTTGAAGATTGTTTAATTGTTCCACTATATTGCTCCTGTATTTTTTTGGTTATAACAAGTGCGGAGCCCTTATCACTAATGTAAAAATCTAGTCCACCATGTTCCTCTTCAACATCCGTTACGAAAAGACCACGGTTGCCCTTTGCTTGCATAGTTTCAACAAGACGCTCGACAGAGATGGAAATATTATCCAGTTCTTTTTTAGATAGGTTTCTTTTATCTCCCCTTATCTGAACGATTGCCTCATGATATCCACCAAAACGTTTTGAACATACATCACAGACGGTTCTTTTCAAACGAACCAAGAGGTCGTGTTCTTCAGTTATTTCAACATCATCCAAAAAACCAGTGATGAAAACTTTACACATCATGCCGTCTTTTTCTTCTTTGCTTGTAATGTTTATATCTATCCTTTTTAATTCCCTACTAATTGTAAAAGTATTTTTTATGACCCGCCGCATGACATCTCCAAACAACTCTGACGTCCATGTGCTTTTGTATTTGTAAGAATTGCAATGAGTGCAAACTAGTAAATCTACAATTCCTGGCCCTTCCGTAAAACTATTTGTTTTAAGATAACAGTTTAAACATACTCCA
>JAYEJG010000065.1:0-3109 GCA_034660435.1 Thermoplasmatota archaeon | reverse complement strand
ATACTGCAAATGACAAACCTATACTTCTATATGTAAATGAAGAAAATTTAATAATTGATGGGGCCGAAATAGGCGGCATCTCTCTAATTAAATGTAAAAATATAGAAATACGGAACCTGCAAATTTCAAATAACACAGTTGGAATGGGTATGAGCTATTGTTCTAAAATTAAAGTGATAAACAATGTAATTAGCAATACTGGGCGAGGAGGAATATATGTTCATCATTCTAATAATTGTATATTCAAATATAACACGTTTATAAACGACAATTGGGGAATCTTTTTAAGAAAATCAAATTTTAACAAAATGCATTACAACAATTTCATTAATGTTACAATGCCCGACTGGTTTGCTGGTTCTTATTTTAACTCCTGGGATTCAAATTACTGGGGGGAATCTATATCGGGCCATAGGAAAATTTTTGGAAAAATCGGCTTTTTTGAGAAAATACCTTGGTATAATTTTGACCAGAACCCTGCAGACGAACCAAACTTGTTGTATGCCAATGAAAAAACAATATATGTAGATGATGACGGTGGAGCAGATTATAAAAAGATTCAGAACGCAATAGACAATGCGTCTGAGTGTGATACAGTTTTTGTATACAATGGTACATATTACGAAAATTTAATTGTCAATAAAAAAATTGATTTAATCGGCGAGGACAAACACACTACAATTATCGATGGAATGCTAAATGGAGATACAATTGCAATAAATGCTGAAGGAGTAATGTTAAGTAATTTTACTATAACACACGGTACTACAAATATAAAAAATGATATCGCCCGAGCAGGTATACGCGTCACGAAATCTAACAATAACATCAAAAATAATATCATTAAAGATAACATGTTAGGTGTTTTTGGTTTAAGAGTTACAAATCTAACCGTTTGCAACAACCGGTTTTATGATGACGGAATCACGTTTTCACCATATGAAAATGAAGCAAGACCTAAAATTTGTATGAAATACTTTCTACACAATATATACAACAACACAGTAAATGACAAACCTTTGTATTATTATAAAAACCAAAAAGATTTCGCAGTTCCAAAAGATGCCGGAATGATTATTTTAACAAATTGTACCAATGTAACAATAACAGATGTAAATCTTACCTATTCTGATGATGGGCTGCTCATGGCATATAGTTCAAATTGTCTCATAGAGCATTCAAATATTTCCAATGGTGATGGTATTTGGACTTTTTGTTCTAGTCAAAACATATTTCAATTTAACACTCTGTCAAACAATTTTCATGGAATAACACTTGATTACAATTCAAATTACAATATCATTCAAAATAACACCATATCAAATAACGAAATGGCGGGCGTTATGATAGAATATTACTCTACAAATAACCATATAACAAAAAATAATCTCATAAATAAAACATATGGTGGTTATTTCACTCAAGCCTTTAGAAACAAATGGGATCAAAATTATTACAGTGACTGGATTGGTTTAAAATACAACAAAATGACTTGTTTACCAAAAATAATACTTGGGAGGTTCTTAGACCTATACCCAAAGATAAGTATATGTTTCAAAATAGACTGGTACCCTGCAGAAACACCATACAACTAAATCATTTGTTTTTAAAGTTTAAGCCTTCTATGTAGTTTTACTACTGCTTCAACTGCCGCATTTGCTCGTTCTATTCTTGCTTCTGCTTGAAGACGTGTCATACCTGGACCAGTGATACCAAGGCCTACTGGTTTACCATATTCGATTGCAAGGTCGGCGATCTTTCTTGATGCATGTGAGATTACAACATCATCATGTTCGGTCTCGCCTTCAATTACTGTGCCTATTGCTACAACGCCGTCTATGTCTTTTCTTTCGAGGAGTTTTTTTATTGCAAGTCCCATGTCAAAGACACCTGGGACCTTTACTGTTTGGGTAATCTCTGCACCTAGAAACAGTGCATGTTCTTTTGCTTTTTCATACATCATCATGGTTATGTCATAATTAAATTCAGATACGACAGCTCCAATTCTTATTTTACTTCCTTTTGCCATTTTATTCACTCTCTACTCACTTAAAGGTTCAGCATCTTCAAAACCCTCTCTTAGCCCCTTTCCAGCTTGTCTTTCGAGATTTTTAGGTTTGAATAGTAAGTCTAAAACATTAATTGCATGTTCCCTTGCACGTTGATCTGCTAGCCATGCAAGTTCTTTATCATCTTTACCTTCGTCTTCATGTACAAAAACTTCAATGATGTGTTTATTACACATGAGTTGTGCTTGTATCAGACCAGTGCTTGCTTCATGAGCACATTGCTTGTCAATTGGTTCCGCTCCAGGCATACCTAAAGCCATTACGATATCACAATTTTTTTCTTCAAATAGTTTTTTACAAGCAACTGGAAGATCCTTTATTCCCGGAACAGTATAACGGATAATCTTAAATCCTGTCGCATTTGATTTTATCTCATCAATTGCTGAGCCACCCATGTCATATCGGGCGAATGTTGTGTCTGCAATGCCAATTAGTTTCATTTTCCCTCAATTTTTTCTATTGCCTTTTGGAATTCATATGCCGAGATAATTTTACCGATAATGCGCCGAGTCCCTTCAAGATCACTACCACCTTCAAACTCTGTCAAACGAATGACTTTTGCGCCAATATTTTGTTTCTTAAGTTCAGCCTTAATTTTATCTTCGTCGTGGAGTTGATCAAAACCAAGGGCAATAATATCTGGTTTGATCTCTTTTACAATTTCATACATATCATCTTCATGACCGATGTATGCATCATCAACAACCTTCAACTCCTTGATTAAATTAAGGCGAACTTTCTCTGGGTTGACTGGTTCATGTTTAAGCCTTCTGACAGTTGAATCGGTAGCAACTACAACCGAGAGAGTATCCCCGAGCTTTTTCGCTTCTTTTAAATAATAAATATGCCCCATATGTAAAAGATCAAATGTTCCAGTAGCCATTACTTTGACCATTTTTTCCAAGCCTCAATAATATCTTTCCCCTCTAAAAAAACAAGACCGTGTTTTTCGGCATATTCTCTTGCTTTTTCTTTTGGAAGTGCTTTTCCATCGTCACCCATTATCTCACAGCCACTTCCAACAGGGGTCATACCTGCCA
>JAYEJG010000064.1:0-3145 GCA_034660435.1 Thermoplasmatota archaeon | reverse complement strand
AAACAGTATGAATACAAACGCTACATGTTTTTTTGAATTCCTCATAATTTTCCCCAAAGAGCAAACTATTTTGTTCCTTAGTACTAAATATGTTGTTTGTTATATAAATAAGTTTTTATAGAACTATTTAAAGCTTATTTCACAAATATAATCAAAAGCGATGAAAACAAGCGATATATGAGATATTCAAAGCCACCAGTTACATAAATAATTTGACTAAATCGCAGCCCCACCCAAGAGTATTGATGAGCCAACGCAAAGAAATGCCGTTACAATGCCGACTACAAGCATTTGTAGCCCGTATCTTATCATGCTTTCATTGCTAATTTTAGCCAGATATATTCCAAGAATTAACAATATTGCAAGGGCGAGTCCAACACAGGCAAAAAATGCAATTTTAAAAGCAATCATTCCAAAATTTACAAAGAAGAATGGAGATACAACAAGCATTGCCGCTAGAGCTGGTGATGCCCCATCAACCATTGCTGCAAAAATTGTTGCAAATCTATGAGATTTGTCGTGAACACCATCTTTTAGATCTACTAGCATTGCCCGTTCAAGCTCCTTTAGTTTTTTTGTTCTTTCTGCTTTTTCAGTCATATATGCTCCACTTATTCCCGATGCGCCCATTGCAATCGATCCTGCAATTGCAGCAGAAATTATGGGCATTGGTTTGGGAATTCCAGCAACATATGCTCCTATGACAACGCCAAGCATGGTGAGGGCTCCATCAAAAGCATTCATGACAAAATATCTACGTGTTATATCGCCAGCACTAGAAATTTCGTAGTACTTTTTCCACCGCTTGATAGTCTCTTTCAAACCTATTTTCACTCCACATCCATTTCAGGAAACAATATACTTCATGGATTAAAAGTTTTTTGAACGAGCCAATTTCCACTCCAATTTTATCGTCTTGAATCCGATAAAAAGTTTTGTCGTTTTTTAGCCGACAAAATAGAAAAGTATTTAAACGTTGAAAACAACATAATTATTAAAAAAATAAAATAAAAATGGTGCAGATTTAATGCAAAAAGGATTAAAAGCTGGAGATAAAAACATCGAAAGAACAATTCGAGATATTCTAAAATCTAGATCTCGTTCTAGTGTTTATTTGTACCTTTTAAAGAAGGAAGGGGCAAAAACCGAGCAGGTCATAAAAGGGACATGTCTTCATCCAAGTACCGTTAGAGAAACACTTTCTAAGATGCATGATCAGAAACTTATTTACAGAAAAAAAATTAAAAATGACTCGATAGGCAAAAACCCATATCTTTACTATGCAATACCTCCGGTAAAACTTCTAAGAAGATATGTCCTGGAAATGGAAAATCGATTAAATAAACTTGCAAGTTTGGCCATGCCGCGAGAACAAAGACGAAACTTTAGGCCGGTAAGAATCGAGATTTGTGAGGGGGCCGGTAAAACATGAATCTAAGGCCCTTTGCAAATTTGCTTGTAAAAAGACCTAAAACAATCATCATTTTGTTTACTATACTTACAGCAATTATAGGAAGTCAGGCGGCTAATGTGTACATGGTGTCGGATCTTTCTGGTTTTTTACCAAAGGACGATCCAACAATAGATTTATGGGCTAGGATAAATGAAGAATTCGATATTGGTGCTACTGTTATCATATATATTGAGGCAGATGATATCCGCAATCCAGACGTTTTAAATGAAATGGACAGAGTATGTTCAATAGTAAATAAATTTGAAAACGATAAAGGTGAACAGGACGGAGTATTCTCAATAAGAAGTTTGTCGGATTCAATAAAAGCGGAAAATTCAAAGCAGTACATGTTGGGGGGTCTTGGAGGGACAGGTAAAAACGAAATTCCCGACGATGTAAATCTTATTTATAGGTACATGGCAAGAGATACAGTTAGAGAAATGAATGGAGCGTTATATACAGACACATATAAAGTTGCAGTAATCATAGTTCAACTCTCTGAAGGTGCTGATTATGATAAAGTTCTGGAAAATGTTATATATGCAATAGATCACAAGGGAACAACCTATTCAGATATGACTGTAACTGGCACCCTTCCTATGCAGGAAGAAATAAGAGAAATGAGCATGGAGCAGCTCAAACTAATTTTCCCATTTGCAATACTCTTTGTAGCAATTGTATTGTTAATATTTCACAGAAACATTAAAGCAGTTCTCATAGCTTTGGTTCCAACTGCTTATGCCATAACACTTACATTTGGCGTTTTAGGCATAGTCGAACCGGAACTTACAATCATTTCGGCTGCCGTTGTTGCGCTTTTGTTAGGTCTTGGGGTAGATTATTCAATTCACTTAATGAACAGATATGCTGAAGAGCACAACACGGAAGACAAAATTGAAAGAATGGAAAAGATACTCTCCTCAACAGGCAAAGCGGTTTTACTGTCGACTATTACAACGGTAATTGGTTTCGGCTCTTTGATGATATCAAGTATGCACCCAATGGTAGTATTTGGCTTTGCATGTGCGATTGGTATTCTATTTTGTTTTGTGTCTGCAATGGTGCTTGTGCCATGTCTGTGCTTGATACTTAAATTTGAAAAAATGGGAAGACTTCCAAATTGGAAAAAGTTTGCAGCATTCTCAATAAAAAACAAAAGAAGAATACTCGTAATTGCAGTATTCTTTGCAATGATGTCTATTATCCTTCTGCCGCAAACAGAAACTGACGTAAACTACTTTGATATGGCGCCTGAAGGGGTTTCTACAATAGAAAAGTTGCTAGAATATTCAGACAACTTTGGCGGAGGGGTGAATTTTAATGCGTTATTGATCGAAACAGACCAACAAGGCCTTACTGACCCTGAAGTAATAGATGCAATTTATGAAATGGAGTTGAAACTAAAGGCTCTTGGAATAAACGCATATTCTGTTGTAGATGAGGTAAAGAAAATCAAGGATGTCATCGGTAGAAATGATTTGGTTGAGATATTATCTGGCTATATTGGCGTAGATCAAGTTATATATGATAGAATTGCAAAGGAGGGGTTAATAAATCATGATTTTTCAAAGACTGTTGTTTTTATCTCTATACCTGTCGGAATGAGCACGACGGAGTTAGAAATTATTGTCAATGAGATAAATTCTATTGCCCTCAATACAGTTCTCCCTCATAATGGTAAAGTTTCTCAAC
>JAYEJG010000063.1:0-3151 GCA_034660435.1 Thermoplasmatota archaeon | reverse complement strand
CAGTAAAAACAGAATAAAAATTAAAAAAAAGATAGAGATTTTTAGAATATCTCTAGACGCGTTTTCTTATCAATGTCAAGTATTCCTTTAACTGGGTCGCTGTCACCATTGTTTATTACACCATCTTCTTCTTCATTGACATTTGTGTAACTTTGAAGTTCTATTGTAATTTCTGTTGTGTCGCTGTCGAGTATCTCTAGCAGTTTTAGGTTTATGTCATTTTCATCTTTAATGATGTCATCTTTGTCTAATACAATGTACAGCGTGACAGTGTAAGTTATGGTTTTTACATTTTTATTTATAGTATCATCTTTATCATCTTCTTCACTAGGAATCACTATATTTGGGTTGTCTTTGTACGGAATTCCAATTGGTGAAAAAGAATTATAAGAGTCAGCAACATCTGGCATTGAATCTTCTAACAAAACAGTTTCGTAGGTATGCATTGGATACATACCAGTCCCAGTACTTCCATCGCCAAAGTCCCATACAAGGACAAGATCTTCTTCTATGGGTGTGTTATCCTCAGGTGTCATATTGTTGTTTTCTTGAGCATTTTTGTTGCCAGTTGGAGGAACAGTTTCTAAAGGGTCATCGATTTGAGTATTTTCTTCAGGTAATTCTTGATCATTGTTAATTATGCCTTTATTTAATAAGAAATTTCTGAAAGCTGGGATTTTTTCTGCAAATATTTTCAATAGCCTTGTTATGATGCTTGATTCTGTGAATAGAAAACTTTTTTGTTGAACTTTATCACTTGTTTGATAGGTGTTAGAGCTAGCTTGAAGAGTCCCTTCTGATTCTTCTTGGTAAAATTCATTTAGAAAAGTTCCTGATCCATCAAATTGTATTGAGACACCTGTAACAATCTAACTAGAACTGATTAAATGAATAAAAAAATAAAAAGACGAGATTAGGTGTTACTTTCTAAGTTTTAATTTTCTCTTCTTTTTTGGTTTTTTCTCTGAAGGGGTTGGAGTTGTCTTTACGCTTGGTGCATCAGTTGTTGGCGGTGCAGCAAATAGCTTGTCAAATATTCCTTTGTTGGATTCAAACCATTCCTGCCAGCCGGTTGTCTCTTCTTTTAATTTCTTGTTTTCCGTTTCCGTTTCTTCATAAAGATGGTATAATTTGGTTAATCTCTCTTTCTCTTTTTCATACTCTGTAGTGACTTGCTCATATTTTTCTTTGTATTCTGCGTACTTCTCATTTTCTTTCATGTCGTTGACTTGTTTTTGTAGAGCTTCCGTTTCATCATTTTTCTGGTAAATCTGATCTTTCAAAGTTTTTATTTCCCCCTCAAGATTGTTTATTATCTCATCAGACTCTTCGTACTTTTGTCTGTATTCATCAACTTGGTTTATTTTATTTTCATTTTCCTGCATCTTTTGAGTGAGTGTGTTAATTCTTGCGGTAAGATCATCTTCAAGTTGTTTTTTGGATACCTCTGCGGTCCTTATTTTTCCTTCATAATCCAAAACCCTTTTTTCAGTTGTAGAAAGTTCTTCTTCTTGGTTTTTATAGGCATCCCATAGTTTAATAAGCCGTTCTTTTTCCTTCTCGAGTTCTTCGCTGTGTTTCTTTGCTTCTTCTGCCGCTTCCGTTCTCTTCCTTTCTGCCTCGGCAACCTGTCCTTCAAATCTCTTGATAATGCCGCTCATGTCTTCCACGCTTTCAACATCAAGCATGCTTTGTATCCTTGCAAGATCCTCAGTACCTTTTGAAAAAGAGTTCTTAATTGAATCAATTTCATCTGAGACTTTTTGTAGCTTGCCCTTCATGGAACTTGCAGGTTCCATATTTTCTTTCATCATATCATCTTCACTCATAATACTCACGCCTCCCAACTAAAGCTAGAGATATAACGAATGAAACAGTGGATATTTAAGATTTATTATAATTATGCATCTTTGGCGCAGTATTAATGAAGCGAGTTATATAAAAGCTTAGCAATTTACCAGTAAACTAATAAACTATAATTGTCATACTATCTCTTGGAGTTTACCTAGTTACTAGGAGGAATAGTTGGATGGGATTATTCGGTAAAAAAAGCCTTTCTTCAATAATTCAAAGAATTTTTGGCAAAAAACATGCAAAAATAGGTATTTATGGCCCTCCAAATGTTGGAAAAACAACTCTCGCTAATCGTATTCTCAGAGATTGGACAGGGGATATTATGGGGGGTGTTTCTGAAATTCCTCATGAAACCAGAAGGGCCAAATGGAAAAAGGACGTAAAAGTGGAGAACGGAAATTCTTCTCTTACCATGGATATTGTCGACACTCCGGGGATTGCTACCAAGGTGGATTACAAAGAATTCATGAATACGTTTGGTCTCACTAGTGATGAATCTAAGCGACGTGCAAAAGAAGCAACGGAAGGTGTGATAGAGTCCATAAAATGGCTTGAGAATATTGATGGGGTGCTTCTAGTAATGGATTCGACTCAAGATCCTTTTACGCAAGTAAATGTCACTATTCTCGGAAATCTTGAAGCAAGAAATTTGCCTGTACTTATTGCTGCAAACAAAATCGATGAAGACGAATCAAGCCCCGCAACACTAAAATCTGCGTTCCCTCAGCACCCTGTTGTTCCAATTAGTGCTTTGACTGGTTACAATACAGAAAATTTATACTCGACAATGGTCACTCGTTTCAGTAAAAAGAGAAAAAGAAAACGGAGGTGACAAGATGACCAAAAAAGACAACGGAATTTCATTTAATCTTGTTTCAAGGCAAAAACTTGGAAACTTAACATCTGCCGAAAAACTAAACTTTATCTTAAAGGAAGTTAAAAAAGGAAAAATTCTCGTCCTTGAGGAAGGCCTTACACCAATTGAGCAAACAAGCCTTATCGAATGCACTATGAGGGAAATTGAACAAGATACATTTATTGGCGTTGAGATGGAAGGTTATGGAGAAGATGCCCCCACTTTTCTTCAAAAACTTTTAGGGGTGGGTAGAGGGCCCAGGATGACTTTAATAGGCCCTGCAAATCTTCTAAAAACTGTAAGAAAGGATAGCAATATGATTCAGACAAAAATAATTTCTGGTAGAGGTGCTAGGTAAAAATGCCACATCAGTGTCTAAAGTGTGGAAAAATCTTCGAGGAGGGTTCAACTCAACTTTTAAAAGGATGTCCTGATTGTGGG
>JAYEJG010000062.1:0-3238 GCA_034660435.1 Thermoplasmatota archaeon | reverse complement strand
CCCAAGATACAAATTGGTTCATCAAGTATATCTATTATTTTTTCAAGATAATCAAATGATGTATCTGTTTCATATTTAGCGTATAAGCCCATGATATTCTTTCTCCATTAACATATGAGCTGCTTCTATTGCTACACCTTCTTCCCTCAAAAGATCAAGTATCAACTGTGGCGTTGATACTATTCTTAGTCCTTCTTTTTTAATGTTTGAGTAGAAGACGTGTTCATCTTCAATGAGTAAACGCATATTTCCTTTTCCAACAAGACCCTGTTTTTTGAGTAATGTATTCCATTTTTCGGAATCTTGTTTTTTTATATAAATATCAACTCTTGAGGGAAATAAATATTTTTGTGTATATTTTTCGGCATAATAGGTTGTTAGTGTAAATTTAAGTTTTGTCTTTTTTAATGTCTCTATTGGGTTTTGAATATTGTATTCTTTGTAGAGTGGGTATTTGTTTATTTCATTCCAATAATAAAATAATCCTTTAATGTCCTTAACTTTTGTTCTTTCAACAAGGTTTTTTTGTTCTAAGGTTCTCAGATATTTTAGTACCCATACATGTGTACAATTTGCTTCTTTTGCAATACGATATATAGATAATGATCCATCTGGTTGTTTAAGTAATACTCGCAATATTCTTTCTTTTTTTACCCCTCGCATAATATGTAACTAAAAAAACTACTATATAAACTTTACTTACATGTAACTAAAAACGCTATTATATAAAAATTACTTACATATTTTTGATTTCTACGGGTTTGATATATTTTCTACGCCATACTTGTTTTTTACCAGTACATTGTAGAAACTTACTCAAAAACCTTTAAGTCATATAGTAAAAGTTAAGAGTTTTAGTAAGAGATGTTGAATGAACGCTAAGGGCAAAAAAGGGGTCTAACTCGTCTGCTCCAACAGAAGAAACTGAAAATCCTTCCCGTCGGGAGCATTTACTCCAACATCCGATGACACTTCAGTTAAAACGATCTGTAACATTTAAGAGATTTTCAGTTCCTAAATACTTGGCAAACTCGACACCACTAGCTGCAAGTAACCGCAACATATTGTGTTGTTTTCTGATACCTTTGTTTGATGCAAGCAATTTGAGAATAATTTGAATGTTGTCTGCCCTAGACAACCCCTGTTGCTCATCTAACCGAAAATCTTCTAGATTTACGTCAAAATTGATTGTGCTTTCATCTATTTTACCACAGATAACTTGAATGTGCTCCACCGAATTCTTTGTGGTTTTTAAAACCCAACTTGTAGGTGCTATTCCATTATTCCTCACCGTGATTTGAATTGTTTGATCGCCAAGTAACTTCAGAAACCTAGACATCTCTATGATGTTGTGCATACCTACTGTTTCTGTGTACTTTTTGATATTGGGGTCAGGCGACGCATCTAAAAATTCTTGGGCATGCTTGCTAAGATTACCTTCTTGAAGTTGTGAACCAGCATTTACTGAAAATTCGAGATCGTGCAATCTATCGATGACAAAGTTCATTAAAGACAGTTTAGACTCGCGTTTCATCATGCACACACGCTCTTTTTCAAGCATTGCATCCAACGTCCAGAATTTTGCCATGCAAATCGATGCCAACTCTTCAATTCGTTCACTTGAAAGATGCTCGGCTTTGAATACAGAATGCATTTCGTCGAATCTATTCCAGTCAGTCTCAAAGATTAACCCCTTGTCATCTAGTTCTTCATAAAATTTTGTTCCTGGAAATGGTGTTGCAACACCATATGCAGAACTTGTAAGCCCAATTTTTTTAGCATAGGCTGAAAATTGTAATATCTCTTCTTCGGTTTGATCTGGTAAACCCACAACAAACGTCCCACCAGCATTCCCGCCCCACTTTTTGATGTTATTAACAGCTTTTATGTGAACATCAGTTTTTAAACCTTTAGACGTGGATTTAATGTCTTTCATATTTGGGCTTTCGATGCCCATCTCAAAACCTTCAATTCCAACCGCCACCATTTTTCGAACAATTTCAGGATGCTTTGCCACTGAATCAGGTCGCACTTTTACACCAAATCGTATGTCTAACTTATGGTGAGCAAGTAAATCACAAAGCTGTTCAACGAGTTTAGGCTTGCCCATAAAATGAGGATCTGTAACTTCAATACTAAGAGGCTTTCCTTCATGAAATTTAACTATTTCCAAAAGTTCGTTCACCGCATTCTCAGGAGAACGATAACGTTGATGACTTTTGCTCATCATCGGTTCGCAGCAAAAACTACATCGGCCCCAGCAACCACGAGAGATGGTAATTACATCATGCTCTCTATCCCTCATCAAAGTCGTACGATACTTGTATCGCCTGAGATGCCGAGCTGGAAAGGGCAGATCATCTAGATTCTCAATAAAATCCCGACTAGGGTTATGCACTACTTTGCTATCCTTTCTATAAGAAACACCATCAACATCTTCTGCATTTCCCTTCACAACCAATTCACGTGTTGTAACTTCACCCTCTCCGCGGACCACAAAATCTACCTGCGGATACGAAAGTAATTCATCCGGAATTGCTGTAGGATGATATCCACCAAGAACGGTCATAATCCCTTGTTTTTTTGCCAATCGTGCAATTTCTAAACCTTCGCTGTGCTCTGTCGCAGACATCGAAATTCCAACTAAATCTGGCTTTAATTCATCCAGATATTTTTCGAGGGTTTGTTGAACTGGTTTAGGTTCCATTTCTAAATCTATGATATTAACCCTATCCACATCTTTCTCAATATATGCAGCAATATACTCAAGGCCAGTAGGAATTATATCAAATGCAAAAGAAAGACCGTGCCTCCCAGATGGTTTGATTAATAGAATGTTTTTGAATGACATTTCAATATCTGCGCACTCCTTCCGTTTTATACAGTTAACAGATGTATCAACACTGCAACAACACACAATATAAATAATGTTGTAGGGAAATAACTAATAGCAACATTAGTTGCCACTTCTACACCATACTTATCATATTTAATATGAGCAGATTTGACCAATCTCTTTTCAAGATAGTAATCGACATACATGGGAAATATAGATATTACGAGTATCCACGGTTCTAAAAATGAGAGATATAATGCAACACTAATGGGAAGAACCCAAAAAACTAAACTCTTAATTTTTCCTCTAAAATATTGGAACATGAAGAATGCACCTATAGCAAAAAGAGTCAACTGAGCATAGTTAAAACCTGCAATTATGGGAGTTGTAATCATTGCATTA
>JAYEJG010000061.1:0-3245 GCA_034660435.1 Thermoplasmatota archaeon | reverse complement strand
TCCCAGATGAGATAAAAGAAGATGTCGAAAGCGCAAGGAACTTTGACATAGCAGACTACAACAAAAGACAGGTCGTCGAATGGATTTTGGAAAGCTATTATCAAACCTTAGATGAAGATGAAAGGACAGAGATTCAGACAGAAATACAGAGGAGAATTCAAAGAACTGTAGTTCACAAGATATCTGTTGATGATGGAAGAATTGAATATAAATGCAACGGCACCATTCCTGGCAGAACTCTAAATCAATTCTCAATGGATGAACATAGTGGATTCTTTAGAGTTGCAACTCAAACGGATGGATACTGGCAAAGTAACGTGAAAAAATGTACCAACATCTATGTTCTTGATGAAAATCTTGAGATCGTTGGTGAAATTGAAAACATTGCACCTGGCGAAAACATGCACTCTGCAAGATTCATGGGCAACAGAGCATATCTTGTAACATTCAAAAATATTGACCCTTTCTTTGTCATTGATTTATCAGATCCCCATAACCCAGAAATACTTGGCGAACTAAAAATACCAGGATATTCTGATTATTTACATCCATATGATGAAACACATGTGATAGGAATTGGAAAAGACTCAGATGCAAGCATAGACGCAGATAAAATCCATAGCGATAACGCAGTATATTACACAGCAATACTGGGAGTGAAAATCGCCTTGTTCGACGTCAGTGATCCGGAGAATCCAAAAGAAGTTTCAAAAGTTGTTATCGGAGACCGTGGAACCAGCACTCCCGTGTTGAACGACCATAAGGCTTTCTTGTTTGACCGTGAAAAAGAACTATTGGTGCTTCCGATAAACCTACATGAGCTCAAAGATGACAACAAGCATTATGCTGATTTAACTTTCCAAGGGGCGTATGTCTATAAGTTAAACTTGGAAGACGGGTTCGAATACCAGGGACGGATAACACATCAAAATGATGATACATTTGAAGATGGATATCGCTGGTACAAATGGCCATCACAAGTTACACGTTCACTCTACATAGATAATGTACTATACACAATATCAGATAGTATGGTTAAGATGAACAGCCTTGAGGACCTCAGTGAAATCAACAGTGTAGAACTAAACTAATAACAAACTAGCATGTAAGATGAGGGGGGGCTTTGGCATCCCACCCATTCCTCTCGTTTATTACCCCCTCTCTTCTTATTTTTGTATTATTTTTTACAAAGCTACCGATATAATTTTATAAGCAATAATGATACCGCTCTAACAAGCGATTAGATAAATTTTATGGGGAATATATAACATGACACTTGATCCAAAGAAAGTCCATGAAACATTAGGCAAATATATCCCAACTAACGGCTTTGACCTTGTCCTTGATCTTAAAAAAAGCAAGGGATGCCAAATTTACGATTCCAAAACAGAAAAATACATGCTTGACTGTTTTTCATTTTTTGCATCAGCCCCACTAGGTTGCAATCATCCAGCGCTTGCAAACTCCGAATATATTAAAAAAATTGGCGAAATTGCAGTAAATAAACCAACAAACTCAGATATTTACACCACTGAGATGGCCGAATTTGTTGATACTTTTGGACGTTATGCCGTCCCAGATTATTTTAAACATCTCTTTTTTGTAAGTGGTGGTGCGCTTGCAGTAGAAAATGCACTTAAAACTGCATTTGACTGGAAAATAAGAAAAAATATGGAAAAAGGAAAGAACGGAAAATTGGGAACTCAAGTAATACATTTCAAAGAAGCGTTTCATGGCAGAACGGGTTACACGCTTTCTCTCACAAATACATTCAACCAAAATAAAATTAAATACTTCCCGAAATTTGATTGGCCGAGAATTATAAACCCAAAAATCACATTTCCATTAAATGAAGGAAATTTAGCAAATGTAGAAGAAACGGAAAGGCAAGCAATACATGAAATCGAAAAGGCAGTAGAACAAAATCCTGATGATATCGCAGCACTTATAATAGAACCCATACAAGGAGAAGGCGGGGATAATCATTTTAGAAAAGAGTTCTTTTTGGAACTTAGAAGGCTTTGTGATGAACATGAAATGATGTTTATATTAGATGAAATACAAACTGGAGTTGGACTTACTGGGAAGATGTGGGCTCATGAACACTTTGACTTTAAACCAGATATTGTTGCATTTGGTAAAAAAACTCAAGTCTGTGGCATGATGGTAGGACCAAGAGTTGATGAAATTGAAGAGAATGTTTTTAAAATTCCAAGCAGGCTCAATTCTACTTGGGGTGGAAACTTAGTCGATATGTTCCGCTGCCAAAAATACCTTGAAGTAATAAAGGAAGAAAATCTAGTAAAAAATGCAGAGGTTCAAGGAAAAAGATTATTGAACGGTCTTGAAGAACTATCTGAAAAATATGAGCCGGTAACAAATGCACGTGGACTTGGACTTATGTGTGCATTTGATATGCCAACATCTGAAAAAAGAGACGAGCTTCAAAAGAAAATATATCAAAATGGACTTGTGGTTGTCACATGCGGGTCAAATACAATTAGATTCCGCCCACCTCTCATAATTTCTTCGGAGGAAATGGACAACGCCATTGGAATAATTGATAAAACTCTTAAAACGTTTTAATATTTTTAAATAATTATCGAACAAAAACAGATGAAAGAGGGGATTATAGATTAGATGTTTCAGCAGGAACATGTGTAGTTGCTGCTGGTAAAAAAGATACTTGCCGCAAAAAGTCAAAGTCGAAGTAAATCCTGGTGACGAACTAGAAGTAAACTTCCAATTAAAACAAATGCCTACCGTAGACTCAGTAGGCCTCTAGTATAGTCAATAATCTCATCTATTTTTTTTCTTTTTTGTTTTGTAGTATCGCGATCTCTAACTGTCACCATGTCATCTTTAAGAGTGTCATGGTCAACAGTTATACAAAAAGGCGTTCCAACTTCATCCATTCTAGCATAACGCCTACCGATTGTCCCTCCTTCATCATAATAAGTAGCAATACCCGCATTTCTCAAATCTTTATCAACTATTTTTGCTATTTTAATAAGACGTTCATCGCTAACAAGTGGGAATACGCCAACTTTAATAGGAGCAATTTCTGGTTTAAGTTTCAGAAGGCGATATTCTTCATCTTTTTTCTTAATCTCGACATAGTTTTGTTCAAGTATACAATATAATATCCTGTCAATACCATATGACGGCTCTATAACGTAAGGTATAAATTTTTCACCGGCGACCTTTTCTTTTGTTTCAACAATCTTATAGCAATTTTTGTGGAT
>JAYEJG010000060.1:0-3245 GCA_034660435.1 Thermoplasmatota archaeon | reverse complement strand
TATAATGTCCTCTATGTTTGAGTTCATGAAACAGAAGACGTGCACCAAAACGAGTCTCCTCCCAAGTTGTATCAATAATCTCCTTCTCAACAGAGGTAAGAGGATTACCTTTTGGTCTTCTATTATGACTCAAACAAGGGAATTTTCCTGTTTGCTTGTATTGCTTTACCAATTGCTGTATCCTCCTGGGACTTACATCATACTGCTGTGCTAATCGTTTAGTAGCACAGCCACCAACACTGTCAGCACGCCTGCAGATATACCTTATTTTCTTGTCTGTAAGCTTTGTCATCCCTGTATGTAATTCAAAACGAAATAATTTTTGTACTCTACATCTTCGTTTTTATCCAGCAACATATAAATATAAAAATCTAGATATATAACAGTGCTATTTAGTTCTGGAGGCAAATATATGACTAAAAAAATTTTGGTAGTAGGCGCGTTAATGCTTTTTTTTGTAGCAGGTGTTGCAACATCAACAACTGGTGGTACAACTAGATGTGATGTTAATGACGTCCCAAATGAAAGAAACTTTTATGCCGTAGTAATTGGTATTGAAGAATTTGTAGGAGTAGATACGCCGGATGAGGAATATCTTGATGAATCGGCAACGGCTTTTTATGAAAAGCTTCTAAGCAGTGAAAACTGGGAAGAAGAAAACATAAGGTTTTTACTGAATGAGAATGCAACAAAAGATAACATTCACAATGCAATTGTAAACTGGCTTGGTGAAAGAGAGAACGAGAGTGATGTTGTACTTATTTACTACGCAGATCACGGTTGGAAAACACCAATTAATGAGAGATTAAAAGGTCATGCGTATGTCTTTACACATAATGCTACAAGTCGTTTTTTTGATGAAGCCACTAAGATAACTGATAAGGAATTTGACAGTTGGGTTGATGAATTGGACTCGAAACATATTGCGATAATCCTCGATCATTGCTATTCTGGTAGAATGTTTGCCCTCCGCCAATTTGGCAGAGCTGTTGTTGCTGCAGGTGGTAAATATATATTCTGTCCGTGCAACTGGAGCGAGCAATTAAAATCTTCTATTTTTACATTCCATTTATTACAGGGCCTTGATGGTGTAGCAGATTTGAATAACGATGGTTGGGTAACTGCTAGGGAGGCGTTTAGATACGCTCGACTTCCGACATTTTGGCATTCAGCATGGCTTCATTTTCCATATATGCTAGACACAATACATGGTAAAATGTTTGTTGGCCCGCAGGTTCCATATCTTTACGATCGTCATATTGGAGATATACCGCTGGTAAAACTATGAGAAAGTGACTAAAAAATGAAGAAGACCGTTGTGGTACTTGCGCTGTCTGTCCTATTACTTCAGAGTTTTATTCATGTCTCAATAGCTTCTGAAAATGAAATAGATGTGTCAAATGATGTGGAGTATTATGCTGTGATTGTTGGTGTTGAAAGATTTCAATATTATGGTACAAATGAAACAGATGAACGCATAGACGAAGACGCTCTTGCCATCTATGAAAAGCTGAATGGCAGTATAAATTGGAATGAAGAAAACATAAAACTTTTGCTTAATGAGAATGCAACAAAAGCAGACATTCAGGATGCCATAGTAAACTGGCTAGATGGTAAAGAAGATGAAAATGATGTTGCTTTGTATTATTTCTCTGGGCATAGCTGGAAGACACCAATTCCAAATAGGCTTGAAGGTCATGCTTATTCTATACCATATGATGTTTCAGATAGGTATTACTCAGATGATAAAATTACAGATGTTGAATTGGATTCCTGGCTCGATACACTAGAATCAAAAAATGTCGTAGTAATTCTAGATACTTGCTTTTCAGGTAGGATGAAGTCTCTGCATCAAAAAGGTAGGACGGTGCTTGCTGCAGGGGGGAAATACCTTTTTTGTCCAGTCGATGAGGATAAAGATATTGGACACGGTATTTTTACGTATTTCTTGTTGCAAGGATTTGATGGTGTAGCAGATTTGAATAACGATGGTTGGGTAACAGCTAGAGAGGCATTTAGATATGCCCGTCTTCCAACATTTTGTTTTTCGATTTGGAAACAATTCCCATATGTGCTAAAAACAGTACATGGTGTAAGCTTTATCGGACCACAGATTCCTTACATAACTAATCGTCAGATCGGTGATATTCCTTTAATCCAATATTGCTTGGTCATAAAGTAAAAGTCCAAACCTCGGGGTCATCCGGTAAATCTTCTTTTTCTATGTCAATTTCATTCCCAACGTGGTTTATAGCATAGTTGCTTTTATCTAAGAACGAGTCGATGCCTGCAATTGGAAGAGAAAGCCCCCCAATTTTATAGTGCATTGGAACTGCAATTTTTGGTTTGATCTTATTTATAACACTCCACGCTTGGTCAGCGTCCAATGTAAATGTTCCCCCAACAGGAATAAACAAAATGTCGACGTCTCCTATATTTTTTAATAACTCTTCATCAAGATCGTGACCAAGATCACCCAGATGACAAAACGTAACGTCTTCCATTGTAAACTTATATATTATATTTTTACCACGCTTTTTTCCACCGCACTCATCATGAAAAGATTCAATCCCTCTTACCTCTGTATTCAAAATATTTCTTTTCCGTTCATCAGTTACAACCTTTGAACCATCTTTTTCCACTGTTTTTACACTATTATGGTCATAATGATCATGGGAAACTAGAATGATGTCCCCTGTTGCAATTGGCGCTGGTATGCCTATTGATTTTCCATCGTGTGGGTCCGTCACAAGTGTAACATCATTTGTAATTTCGAAGCATGAATGACCATGCCATCTTATCTGAAGCATATTTTTTCCTCCCCGGTAAATCTACGAAAACACGGAATGATTATAAAAAATTATGGCCTCAATCTGCCAAGTTTGATATAATCAATGTTTTTCCCCACTCTTGCAAAAAGAATTTCTTTGTTGACCGAATGTGCGAGCCTTACCGCTCTACTTATCTCTGCCCAGATGCTTTTAAAATCTTTATCAACTGCATGAACCAGATACTCGGCATGAGTTTCATCTGGTTTTTTTGTATAAGCACGGAAATGCGTACCAAATTTAAAACCGGTTTTTACAATAAGTCCACGCCTTTTAAGGTCATTAAACACTAAGGTTCTCAATTGAATGTCTGGTTGCAATTTCCAAACAACTTCTTCAAACTTCTTTTTCGAAGTCTTTTTACCCGTCTCTGTGTCTATCAGCTCTATTACCTTTTTATCCATCAGATAAATCGCT
>JAYEJG010000059.1:0-3297 GCA_034660435.1 Thermoplasmatota archaeon | reverse complement strand
TATTTTTTTGATGTAAAAAATACCAGTACTAGGACAACAGATAATCAGAGTAATTCATAGTACCAACATTTGTCATTGAATTACTTCCTTCTTTTAAATAACTATGGAATAATTGTGTATTATTCCAATTATTAACCATCAACTCCGACAACCCATTCCGATGCAATACACCTTCATAGTCTACATTATCACACATCAATCCAAAACTGTAAACGGCACCCTCCTTACTACCTGTGCAAACCCCGTCAGTTTCCAGACAACTTCTGCACGCAAAACATATCAGTTCAAACAATACAATTTCCAGGAGAAAACTACCTTTCCAAACCACACATACTATTTTGTACTTCAAAAAACTCCACCAGACGGTTTTCGCACGCAATCTTCATCAGTTTCACCCCCATATTTTGCAAAACTTGTCAGGTGCTTCACACGCAAAACTTGTCAGGTGCTTCACACGCAAAACTCGTCAGGTGCTTCACACGCAAAACTCGTCAGGTAAACCTCCGCTGTTTTTTAATTACCATCACTCAATTTTTACACGTAAAGCTTGTCAGGTAAGATCACCCCTCATCAGCAGTCTTTTGCATACAAATGTCGTCAGGCAAACAAAACAATCTTTACAAAATTTTTGACTTGGGCTTGATCTCACCTTCTACCGTTGCACCTAAGCCAATAAAAACATTATTACCGACCATAGTACCAACATTTGTCATCGAATTGATACCTGTCTGTACATTGTCCCCCATAATTACACCAAGTTTTCTCCTCTTCGTATCAAGTTTTTTGCCATTTAAAATAACCTTGATATTCCTCTTATCAAGTCGCAGATTTGCTATCTTTGTTCCAGCTCCTAAATTACAATGTTCGCCTATAACTGAATCTCCAACATAATTCTGATGTGGGATATTGCTATTAGCCATAATTATTGAATTTTTTACCTCGCATGCATTACCAACATGACAACCATCCCCTATGCTGGTATGTGGACGTATGTAGCAATTTGGCCCAATTTTACAATTACTACCAATCACAACTGGACCTTCAATATAACTGCCAGGCAATATAACACTATTTTTACCGATGATAACGTTTCCCTTAACTGTGGCATTTTTTCCTATGATCCTTTCTATCTTCCCATCCATTTTCCCCAATTTTTCTTCATTTGCATCAAGCAAATCCCATGGGTACACAACATCTCTCCATTCCTTTAAAAAAACACCTTCCATCTTTTCTTTTTTCAAAGATAGATTGATAGAATCGGTAATTTCATATTCTCCTCTTGGAGACTTTTTTGTTTTTTTGATAAAATCAAAGATTCTTTTGTTAAAATGATATATACCAGCATTTATGCTGTTTGAAAAAGGCTTTTCCATTTTTTCATAGATTTTGACAATATCATTGCCTTTTAGTTCAACGATTCCGTATTCTCTAGCATCTTCAACTTCAACTAACCCAATACTGTTTTGTTTTTTTACGATGTTTTTGATATCTTGTTTTCCAAAAATTGTATCTCCACACAATACAACACATTCATCAACAAACTTCTCAGCCATCCCAATAGCATGTGCTGTTCCAAGGGCTTCCCCTTGGTTTATATAACCTATATCGACGCCCCATTGACTGCCATTACCAAAATAATCCCTTACCATCTCGCTTTTATACCCTACAACAAAGATAAACTCCTTTAGCCCTGCATCTATGGCACTAAGCAAATTCCACTCAAGTATTGGCTTGTTCGCAATAGGAAGCATTACCTTTGGACGGGTAAATGTCAAGGGATGCATCCTTTTTCCTTGGCCTGCAGCAAGTATAACACATTTCATTTTTTTATCCTCATTCAACTGTCACTGATTTTGCAAGATTACGAGGTTTGTCGATTGAACATCCCCTTAACTTTGCAACATGATAAGCAAGAAGTTGGAGAATTATTGTAATCGGTATCGCAGAAAGAAGCGTAGAGTTTGATGAAAATCTTAAGACAAAATCTGCATGTTTTTCTATCTCGATATCGCATTCATCTGCAATAGCAATAACCTTTGGACCTCTTGCTTTTACTTCACCAATATTTGATATCATCTTATCATAGGTGGAATCCTTGCTTACTATTGCAACCACTGGCGTTTCTTTTGTGAGAAGAGCAAATGGCCCGTGTTTTAATTCTCCAGCAGCGAACCCTTCTGCATGTATATACGATATTTCCTTTAGTTTTAATGCTCCTTCAAGCGACATTGGATAATTAATTCCCCGCCCTATGAAAAACACTGACTGTGAGTTTTTTAAATATTTTGCTATACCTTCAATTTCTGGATCCTTTTCAATGATGTATCTAATCTCTTTTGGAAGTTCTTTCAAGCTTAACAAATATTGATATAGTTCATCTGGCCCCAATTTTCCATTTTTTATACCAAGTTTTAATGCAATTAAAAATAAAACAATTATTTGAGAGGTAAAGGTTTTCGTTGCAGCAACACCAATTTCTGGACCGGATTGGGACAGTATGTATCCACCTGCAATTCTGGTCGCAGTGCTTCCGATGGCGTTTGTAATGCATAGTGTTTCACAGCCAGAGTTTTTTGCTTCTTTTATCGCTGCAAGGGTATCCGCTGTCTCACCGGATTGGGTAATCGCTATAACAAGTGAGGATTTGTCTTTTGTTCCATAATAGCGATATTCAGATGATAGATCCACAATGACGGGGATGTTGGCTATCTTCTCTATTATGTATTTTCCTGCAAGCCCTGAATAAAAAGACGTCCCACAGGCAATTATATGTATAGATTTAACATTATTTTCAAGTAATTTTTCAACGTTAAATGGGAAAGTTATTGACCGATCTACTTCAGATATTCTTCCTCTTAAGACCCTGTTTATCACATCTGGTTGGTCATATATTTCCTTTAACATAAAATGCGAGAATCCTGATTTCTCAGCATCCTTGAAATCCCATTTTATTACGTGCTCTTCTTTTTCTACAGCTTTTTTGCTTTCATTAAAAATTTTAATTTCTTTTTTTGTGACAACGCATAATTCCCCATCATCAAGATATTTTGCCCTGTTTGTATACTTGAGTATTGCTGGGATGTCTGATGCAAGGAAATTTTCATTGTCTCCAACGCCTATTACAAGAGGGCTGTCTTTTCTTGCACCAACCATTTTATCTGGTTCGTCAGCACTTGTAACTACAATTGCATAATAACCTTGTATTTTCTTTAATGCTGAAAATACGGCGTCTTCTAAGTTTCCCTTGTAATTTTCTTCAATTAGATTTGCAATTATCTCTGAGTCTGTTTGTGATTT
>JAYEJG010000058.1:0-3451 GCA_034660435.1 Thermoplasmatota archaeon | reverse complement strand
AAAGGACCTTATTGAAAGGGTGAAAGAAAAAATCAACCTTGTTTCAATAGAAGAATTAAAAAACATTGCCTATGATGCAACTGGTAGGCCAGGAGAATTGGATCTTGGTGATGAAATCGTTGGAATTACAAAATGGTTTGATGGAACTGTGTTAGATACCATAAAACGAGTTAAGGAGTGAAAAAATGCTGGAGTGGAAAAGTAAGATTACAAAAGTAGAGCCAAATCACTTGGTAACAAGAGGTTACCGGCAGGAAGACCTTATTGGTAACGTTCCTTTTTCGCATGTAGTATATCTATTACTAAAAAGCGAGCTTCCCAGTAAAGAACATGGCAAGATGATGGATGCAATTCTGACATCATGCATTGATCATGGTGTTACGCCGCCTACTGCTATGGCTTCAAGAATAGTCGCTTCAGGTGGGGTCCCTCTTCCAACTGCTGTTGCAGCAGGAATTTTGTCGATTGGAGATGCCCATGGCGGTGCAATAGAAAAAGGGGCAAAGTTTTTGCAAGAAGGCATTTCTCGTATGAAAAGCGATGAAAAAACAGTTGATGAAATTGCAAAAATTCTTGTTGCGGAGTCAAGAGAAAAGAAGAAGAGAATTCTTGGTTTTGGTCATCGTGTTCATACATCTGATCCAAGGACAAAAAGACTTTTTGAACTTGCTGAAGAATTAAATGTTGCAAGCAGTCACGTTTCCTTATCGGAGGCAATTGAAAAAGAACTAGAGGTCCAAACTGGCCGTAAGTTACCGATTAATGTTGATGGTGCAATAGCCGCAATATCTTCAGATATGGGATTTGACTGGCGACTTGGAAAAGCATTCTTTTTACTTGGGCGAGTAGCAGGTCTTACTGCACAGGTTTATGAGGAACAAACAGAGTTCAAGCCTATGAGGAAGATATTTACAACAGAATGCGTCTATGATGGGCCTGATGAAAAAGACATTCCATAAGGGGGTAACTATGGGTAAAACAATTATTCAAAAAATCTTTGAAAGTCATTCTAGTTCTGAAGCAATTATTGGAGATATCATTGATATTGAAATAGATGTTCGTATTGCTCGTGATTTTGGCGGTGCGAATGTTGTAAAAAATCTCGAGGAAAACGATCTAAAATTAAACAATCCAAAAAAGACATTTTTTACGTTTGACTGCAATCCCAGCGGGTGCGATCAGAAGTATGCTGCGAACCAGCATATCTGTAGGCAATATGCGCGCAGAAACGACGTAAAGATTTTTGATATAAACAGAGGAATTGGAACACATCTTGTAGTTGATGAACACATAGCAAAATCTGGTGGAACCGTTGTTTCGACAGACTCTCATGCAAACATATTGGGTGCGTATGGCGCCTTTGGTCAGGGAATGGGTGATCGTGATATTTCCCATGCTTGGGCATATGGAAAAGTGTGGTTTAAGGTTCCACCGACAGTAAGAATCGTTCTTAAAGGAAAACCATCCAAAAATGCATATCCAAAAGATGTTGTACTTAAAATGTTGCGGGATTTAGGTGCAAATGGTCTTCTTGGCTTTGCTGCAGAGATATATGGTGATTATGTTGATTCGCTTTCTCTTGATGGAAAGATAACAATCGCATCAATGGCAACTGAGATGGCTGGAATCATACTCATATTTCCAATAGGCAACATACAAGCAGATCCTGATGCAGAATATGCAAAAACGATAGAGGTCAATATCGATGAATTAAAACCAATGGCTTCAAGACCCGGTCATCCAGAGGACGTTGTAGATATTTCTGATGTAAAAGGTACCAAGGTTGATTCAGGATTTATCGGATCCTGTACTAATGGTCGTATGGAGGATATGCGAACAGTTGCAAAAATATTGAAAGGTCGAAAAATAGCTCCAGGCCGCGTTCTTAAAATTGTGCCCAGTACCGATAAAATTTGGAAAATGTGTCTTGAAGAAGGCATTATTAAAATCTTCAAAGACGCAGGTGCACTTATCGGATCGGCCGGATGTGCTGGGTGTGCTGCAGGTCAAATTGGTCAAACAGGTCATGGAGAAGTTGCAGTTTCGTCAGGTAATCGTAACTTTGTTGGAAAACAAGGAAAGGGCGACATCTTCCTTGTCTCACCATCAACTGTTGCAGCGTCACTCGTTGCTGGTTATATTACGACTGAAGATGACATTCCAGATGAGGCTGGAGAGGTTGCTATAACAAAAGAAAAACAATACAAAGAAAAAGCAAAGAAAGATGAACCCGCAAAACCAACGAAAATTGAAGGGCATACATGGGTCATAAAAAAAGATAATATTGATACAGATATGATATTCCACAACAGGTATCTTTCTATTACAAACATGGACGAGATGGCTCGGTATACTTTCGACAATCTAGAAGGCTACAAAGATTTTGCAAAGAGGGCAAAGCCCGGCGATATAATAATCGTCGGTAAGAATTTTGGATGCGGGAGTTCCAGGCAACAGGCAGTCGATTGTTTCAAATCACTTGGTGTTGCTGCAATTATTGCCAAGTCATTTGGTTCGATTTATGAGCGAAACGCAATAAATTCTGCAATGCCAATCCTTGTTGCAGATGATCTTGTAAATAAAGTAAAAGATGGCGACGAAATATCTGTTGATTTTACAACTGGCGAAATTGTAGATAAGAGTCAAGGTAGAACTTACATTGCAAAGCCATTTTCAAAGGTACAACTAGAGATTTATAGGAAAGGCGATCTTTTAAAATAATTGGCAAGATATATATTTAAAAACTGACATATGCAAAAACGTGATTGAACAGTTAATTGAAGAAATAATACTATTTATAGCAGGTTTCGGCAGTGGGATTTTTGTTGGAATCGCATCTGGTACTGCTGCTTCCATTGTCATTCCAACGTTGACTGTACTTGCTGGCTATACAATCTATCAATCAATTGGAACAAGTCTTTTTGTTGACTGTATCATTGGTGCCGTTGCCGGAATTGTATTTTTAAAAAAAGGAAATGTTGAATTAAAACCCACGCTGATCCTTGTTGTAACCGGAGTAATAGGTGCGCTTATCGGCTCTTTATTTACATCTGGTGTCCCAGAGATGGGTCTTAATATCCTTATTGGTGCCATGCTTTTGTTTTTAGGTATTAATTTTATAATAAATGGAGTTCAGAAAAATATTGATTACATAGAAGAAAAACTAAGTTTTGATTTTATAAAAAAGAACAGAACGCCAACATTTGTAATAATTGGTTTGTTTGTTGGTTTTCTTAGCGGCTTTATTGGAATGGGGAGTAGTGGTACTTTTGCGATTATTTTGATCTTTATTTTGGGCTATAATCTCCATACAGCAATTGGAACATCACTTGTCATGATGTCTTTTATTGCAGGATTTGGTGCAACAGGTCATTTAATGAACGACGAAGTTGTTTTACCCTCGTTAGTAATCATAGGTACTGCTGCTGCAATTGGTGCGTTTATCGGATCA
>JAYEJG010000057.1:0-3459 GCA_034660435.1 Thermoplasmatota archaeon | reverse complement strand
ATATTTTCATCTGTGCATCCGCTTAGTGCCATGACTACCAACAAACGGACTATTAATGATGCAAATATCCCCTTTTTCATTCTAATCTCTCCACTAATTCCACAATATATCTTCACTTATAAATCAAGTGGTTATACGTGTTATGAAATATTGTAGAAACCTCAAAATATCTTTGGAACAAGGGGCCAAATACCAAGTTTAACTTGGGTTAAATAAGTTTTTTGTAAAAAGATAACAATTCTTTATCTTGTTTTTTCCAATTCATAGGTTTGCGTGCCTGAAGATCACCATGCCGTGCTATTTCCCATATTGATTTGTCTTGCGTCATTCCAGTTTCTGTACCATAGTAAATAACAGCGGGTTGATCATTTGAAAACTGTATTTCGGCTGCCACTTTGAGTTTTTCATCATCGTTACCACACTCGAACAAAAATCGGTTCATGTCGTGGTTATCAAGAAAAACAGGTAAAAAATAACCATCTGGATATTTACCATAGTGTTTTTTAATCTCATTCCAAAGAAGTTGTTTAGAATGATACAATGGTTTCCACGCAATATGTTGCTTTAACAATTCCTGCATTTTGAAATCTAAAACTCCGTCAAGCTCACCAATATAGCTTCTCAGTAGATAATCAGGAGATGATCCAAAAAACCATTTTAGAAACTTCCACCTAACATTTATCGTTTTTAACTCTTTGAACTTGATCCCCATCATCCATGCTTCCCCAATTAAAACAGTTTCTGGAAACTCTTCTTTGACTTCTTTTCTAAATTCTTTCCAAAATCGATGTGATGGACCGATCACATGATCTAGACGGAAGCCATCAAAACCAAGACTTAGCCAATATTTAGCTGCATCAATAATATAATTTTTAGCAAGAGCATAGTCCAAATTTATTTTTGGGAGTTCTCCAATGCTCAGAAAGCAAAGATAATCACTTGGCCATTTTTTGAAATAAAACCACTTGCGATATTCACTGTTTATATCTTGCTGAGCCTCAATAAAAAATGGATGCTGATTCGAACAGTGATTTGGAACAAAATCAGCAATGATGTGCATATCATTTTTATGAACAGTTTTTATCAATCTTTCAATGTCTTTTTTCGTTCCAAAATGTGGTTCCACTTGATAAAAATCAGTGATATGATAACCATGATACGCATTGGTTTTATAAAAAGGTGAAATCCATATTGTATTAACACCAAGATCTCTGAGGTATGGTATTTTTTCAATAATCCCATTAAGATTTCCACCTATAAAATCAGGTTTATCTGGGCCATCAACATTTTTGAAACCTGAAAACCGATCAATTAGAATCTGATAGATTATTGCGTTTCTAAACCAGCCAACGCCACCCATGATAAATGGTATGTCTTTTGTACTTTTTAATATGTTTTTCTAACTGTTTTTAAATAACATAAAAAATATGCATTCTTGTGAATAAACTAGACATTAAGATGATAAAAAACAAAGATGAACTAGATAAGATTATTAGTATTCGTAAAATCGTTTTTGTACAGGAACAAAACGTTCCCTTAGAATTAGAAATAGATGGTTTGGATCCGGAATCTGAACATTTTATGGCTTATCTAGATGGTGAACCTATCGGGTGTGCAAGAGTTCGAACAAAAAACAACTTTGCTAAACTTGAACGCATCGCAATAATAAAAGAACATCGAAGAAAGGGACATGGCAAAGAACTCACAAATTTTTTAATAGATTATTATAGAAAGAAAAACTTTGACGAAATCTATCTTCATTCACAGATAGACGTAGTAGGTTTTTACAAAAAATATGGTTTTAAAACTCGTGGTGAAACCTTTCTAGAAGCAGATATAAAACATATTGAAATGTACTTCATGCAATAAATCTTTTTTATGGAAAAAGAAAAAATAACAAAATCATAGACGATCTGTTTTTACTCCGTGTTTTCTAAGATTGCGGACATACAATTTGCCCCATGTAAATGCTATTAAAGAGCCGATAATATTTGCAACAACGAGTCCAATCCATACGCCAGCTAGGCCTAAACCCAATATATTAGAAAATATCCAAGCCAGGGGAAGTATCAATACTATAGTTCTAAAAACTGTTACGATGAGAGAATACATACCTTTTCCTGTACCTTGGAACATGGAAGAAGAAAACATACCAAATGCAACTGCAGGGTAAAAAACACACACAACTCTTAGAAAAAGAGTCAGGTCTTCTGGTCGAACTGAGTTTTCGGCTTGTGTAAATGCCATGGTTATCAAAGGTGCCAAGATGAAAGTTGCCAATGCAATAATTGACCCAATAATGGCCCCTATTTTTATAGCATACATATAGGCAGTATCTAGTTTTTTGTAATCCTTTGCACCATAGGCTGCACCAATTACAGTAACAACAGCACTGGTAATACCAAGAAGCGGCATTGTAGCCATTGTTACTACTCTCCATCCTGCTGAAAACACTGCAACTCCGTTAGTACCTCCAACGCCAACAAGGATGAAATTCATCATAAGCATCATAATTGACATTGATAATTGAGTTATGGATGCAGGCAGTCCAACTCTAAAAATATCTTTGATAATTAATTTATCAAAATGAAAATCATGGAAAGTAAAAGAAACATATGTATCTTTCTTCAAGAAAAGCCAATTGAAAAGAAATGTGGATGAAATACTCATGGATAAAACCGATGCCCACGCAGCACCAGCAACACCAAGACCCAATGCATTGATTGTAATGCCACCTAAAGTGATATTTTCATAGATAAAAAATGGATCCAATACAATATTCAACCCTGCACCAAGCATTATGGCATACATGGCACGTTTAGCATCGCCCTCACTACGCAGTATGGCATTTGAAACAAATGAAAAAAACATAATTACAGATCCTAGTGCTATTACGTGTGCATAAGATGTTGCCATAGCTGCAACTATGCCCTCACTCATTAAACTGAAGATATCCTCGGCAAAAACAAAAAAAGGTATTGAAAAAGATATAGCAAGTATTAGCATTATAATAATTGTGTGGACTGCTACATTATCGGCACCCTTTTTATCATCGGCACCTATCCTTCGAGATATTGCTGCCCCTCCACCTACTCCAAGCCCAGTGGCGAATGCTAGGATCATGAAAAAAAATGGAAAAACGAAACCAACAGCAGCAAGAGCATTGGCACCCAAACCTGATACCCAAAGACCATCAACCAGGTTATACAGTGTACTAACTGACATTGCCAGCATCATTGGAATGGCAAGTCTAATAATGGCTTTCTTCGGCTCCCCAAGGAGTGTTTTAACGCCCTTAGTTTCATTTGGTTGACTTTTACTCACAAGGCAAGGACATCAACAAATTCTATTTCAAATTTATGATAAAACACGATTAAATGAGCGATATTGTTTGCCCATACCATTTAAATATAACTTCTCTTATTCCGAGTGTTATATGGCATTATGGCAAGGGAATTC
>JAYEJG010000056.1:0-17669 GCA_034660435.1 Thermoplasmatota archaeon | reverse complement strand
ATGGCCGCACCACATAAAAACAGAGTCACAGCCATACTTCCCCAAAGCATTATTGTAACAACATCTTGCATAGAACCTGCAATATAAACAAGAAAGTCATGCCAACTAAATACCTGATGGTGCGGAACCACATCACCAACAATGTTTTTTATCTCCTCAGAAGATCCTACAGGGTTCAATCGATGGAGTGGTTCAGTTGCCTTCACAACCACAGCGTCGCCCCTATTTTCATCAATTTCTATCGGGTTATAACCCCTAAACGTTCCAACACCAGGTATGTACAAATCCCTTCCAGAAACTTCCCCATATCTTTTAACCTCTCTTAGAGAGTCCGCATGCATAAACCACATCATTGCGTCAAGCGTTGGTGTTCCGCTTTCATAAAGCCCGATAACCTTGACATTTATAGACGCATAGCTTGTTTCTTTTCCGCATACGCTCAAAGTAAGACCAAAGGCCTTTCCCACATCAATTGAAGGATGAATTTTTGGGATTGTCGCACCAACGATTATTGGATATGGCTCCTCGTCAACAAATAATCTCTCTCCAGAGCCGTATGTAAAATCTGGCAAATCTTTTGGTCCACTTATTTCTATGTATAATGGAGTGTGTCCTCTAAGGACTGGGTCGCCATCTTCAAAGAACCTTCCTTTAACAATCTTGCTTCTTATGTCTGATATTTCGTCGTCCTTTTCAGGGTTAATTCCTTGGATGGTGCAACCATCTACTACCTCCCCTTCAATGCCTAAGCCATAGGTGCCTTGTGCAGTCACACGGATGGTGGCGGCATAGCCAGGCAGTTCTTTTTCAATTTTTCTTGCAATACTACCTGCGTTAGCAAGTTCTACTTCAGTTCCATAAATATCCCTTATGCTACAACTTTCATCGACAATAATGGCATCTGATGTGACGATTTTTGTAGTATCATCTACAACCTGCATCATGTAATTCAAATAAGCATTTTCAAGCATGAAAGAAGTCATGGTTAGGGCAATGACGATTATTATTATGGCGTATATTTTCTTATGGTCTTTGAACTCTCCGATTGCAAGTCTGCGGCTTACTTTCATTGCTGTTTAACCCCTGTAGTTTTACTAAGTTTTTTTACAATCTTATCAAAATCTTTTGAATTGCCTTTTGTGTCCCCCACGATTTTTCCATCTTTAAGTACAAGCGTTCTCTTTCCATATCTTGCAATATTCATATCGTGTGATACAAAAATAGTTGTTACACCACGTTTTTTATTCATCTTCAATAGAAGTTCCATTATTTCTCTACTGCTCTCTGAATCAAGTGCCCCCGTAGGTTCGTCAGCAAGGATAAGCACTGGTTTATTAATAAGAGCGCGGGCGATTGCGGCCCTTTGAGCTTCTCCACCAGATAGATGAATTCCCTTATGATCGGAGCGATGGGCGATGCCTACTTCTTTTAGAAGAGTTGCAGCTCTTTTTTCGAGTTCTTCTTCCTCCTTTTCCATAATTTGTCCAGGAAGAATTACATTTTCAAGAACTGTAAACCTTGGTATAATGTTATAATTTTGAAAGACAAAACCCAATTTTTTACCTCTGAATAATGAGATGTCCTTTCCAGAAATTTTTGATGTGTCCTTTCCATCTATATAGATCTTTCCTGAAGTTGGCCTGTCTAAAAGCCCCATACAGTGCAGAAGTGTTGACTTTCCACAGCCAGATGGGCCGATTATTGATACGAATTCATCGGGGTGTATCTCTAGGGAAACGCCGTCAATTGCTTTGACTGGCGCGCCATATCCCTCATATCGTTTTGCCAAGCAATCGAGTTTGATAATTGGTTTTTTTATACAAGGCATAGGAAGTCTATTAAAAAATAGTCAATCTAATATAAATAACTGTTGATAAATCGCTGATGGTAAGCATGCAAAAGGAGAAATAAAAACTATCCTACATAATGAGATATTTCCCCATGATCTTCCTTTTCTTCATCTTCCTTTGCATTTAATATGTCTATGGCAAGCACAACATGTAGTGGAATAATTCTTGTTTTACCCGACATTTCCCCATGCTTGTGATTCAGTTCCATTAAAAGGCCAGGTTCGTCAACCCCGATAGACATAAAGCCTTTAAAAACACCTTCAGTTTCAAGTGCGCTATCTCTTGCGCCCAAAGAAATTATTTTATATTCCGATCCTTTTGTAAGATCCACCCTCTCCTTCTCTTTCATTCAATATCTCTCCTTTCCTTGTCAATTAGTTTTTGCAAATGCTCTACAGTTCTGCCATAATTTTCAATTGCAACTTTAAGATGAGCTTCGACAAAGTTCCAAGCTTTTTGGATATTTCCATATCTCAAACGATATGCCTTCTTATTTTGCTTGGTGTTTTCATCAAAAATTTGTGTTTCCTCTAATATATCAAAGCCCTTGAGTTTGTTAAGATGTCTGTATACTGTAGGTTTTGATGTTTTAAGTTCTGCAGATATTTCATCGACATACCATGCTTTGTCCGGATGTTTCAAGAAAAAATCTGCAAACAATCTATATGGTATGTCGGGATCTGCCCCTTTTGACAGATAACCAATTTGTTCAAAAAATTTCTTTGCAACGGCATCAAGTTCCTCTTCACCAATTAAGGGGATATTGCTGACTACCTTCATTTCAAATTCCATAAAAAACCTCGGTTGGGAATGTGATAACTGATTTATAACCTTTATTTAACAAAGGAAAGGATAAGCGGTTAGCCAATGTAGAAGATACCTTAATTACAAAATCGGCAGATATTTATCTGTTTCCCATTTAGTAACCTGCGTTCGGTACTCATCCCATTGCCTATGTTTTACATGTATAAAGTTATCGAAAATATGTTCGCCCAGCGTTTCTTTTAACAAATCGCTATCTTCCATGAGAGAAAGTGCATGACCAAGACTTTCAGGCAACTGCCTAATGCCATATTTCTCTCTGTCCTTTGAAGATAACGCATAAATGTTTTTTTCAACAGGTGCAGGCGGCTCGGTTTTTCCTTCGATTCCTTTCAGCCCTGCTGCAAGCATTACAGCAAATTGCAGATAAGGATTGCCGGAGAGATCTGGGCTTCGTAATTCACATCTAGTGCCATTGTCTCGCCCTGTAGGAATACGTATTAATGCACTACGATTCCTGTTTGCCCAGGATATATAAGTTGGGGCTTCGTATCCTGGAACAAGCCTTTTGTAAGAGTTTACAGTTGGGTTAAGTATTGCAGTAATTTCCTTTATGTGTCTTAGTAAACCAGCGATGAACTGTTGCGCCAAGGCGCTTAGATGGTCTTTATTCTTCGGATCATAAAAGGCATTTTTCCCATTTGTTGTAAAAAGAGATAGGTGTGTATGCATACCTGAGCCGCTCAAACCAAATATTGGTTTAGGCATAAATGACGCATGAAGATCATGTTTGTTTGCGATTACCTTAGTAACATATTTTAATGTGACCACCCGGTCAGCAGTAGTAAGAGCATCTGCATACCGGAAGTTTATTTCATGTTGCCCCTCTGAAACCTCATGATGTGAAGTATATGTTTTTATACCAAAACCATCTAAAGCAATGGAAATATCTGCGCGTACTCCTTCAGCTAAGTCACGATGAGATAGGTCAAAATAACCTGCAGCATCATTGGGAATTAACGTTGCATTCCCCCCATCTTTTTTAAATAGAAAAAACTCGCACTCAGGCCCAGTATTGTAAATATATCCTAACTTTTTAGCCCGTTCTACAACTCTCTCCAAAACATATTTAGAATCGCCAATAAACCGTTTACCATTTGGTTCATAGATGTCGCAATTTAGTTTTGCTGTTTTTCTTTTTTCAATGCTTTCCGGAAGTATCACAAAGCTTTTTGGGTCAGGTTTTGCAATTTTATCACTTTCTTCAATTGTTGCATACCCCGCAATAGACGAACCATCAAAAGGCATCCCTTCATCTAATGCTTCCTCAAGCCTACTAGATGGTATAACTATGTTTTTTGGAAATCCTAGGATATCTACAAATTGGAGTCTTATGAAAAGTACTTTTTCATCAGCGGTGATGTTTAAAACATCTTTATCTGAAATAATATTTCTGTCCATCCTTTTACCTCAAAAATCTAGTTATCTCTCTTCAATATAATGTATTAATTTTGGGTATTAAAGTGTAATTATTATTTTTTAAAAAAGACAATAGAATATCACTTATAATAAAGCTTTAATATAGAATAATGCTACACGGTCAGCGTATCGGAGGAATCTTATGAAGAAAAACGTCGAAGAATTCATGCAAAAGGTAATTGAAAAAAACCCAGGCGAAAAAGAATTCCACCAGGCTGTAACAGAAGTTGTTGAAAGCCTAATGCCATACATAGAAAAACATCCAAGATATAAAAAGGCAAAAATTTTAGGAAGAATGGTAGAACCAGAAAGAACAGTTATATTTAGAGTTCCTTGGGTAGACGGCCAAGGAGAAATCCAAGTAAACAGGGGTTTTAGAGTTGAATTTAATAGTGCAATAGGGCCATACAAAGGTGGGCTTCGCTTTCATCCAAGTGTGACACTTTCGACGCTTAAATTCTTAGGTTTTGAACAGACGTTCAAAAACTCCTTAACATCACTTCCAATGGGGGGAGGTAAAGGAGGCGCTGACTTTAATGCAAGAGGCAGATCCGAATTAGAAATAATGAGATTCTGCCAAGCATTTATGACCGAACTTTGCAAATACATAGGGCCAAACACAGATGTTCCTGCAGGGGATATCGGCGTTGGTGGTAGAGAAATAGGATTTTTATTTGGGCAATACAAAAAGATAAGAAATGAATTTACAGGCGTTCTTACAGGAAAAGGACGAAACTGGGGCGGATCACTTATAAGACCAGAGGCAACTGGTTTTGGAGCAACCTATTTTGCCCAAGAAATGCTTAAACTCACAAAAAATAACTTTAAAGGTAAAAAAGTTGCGCTTTCGGGTTTTGGAAATGTGGCATGGGGGGCAGCAACTAAAATCACAGAACTTGGAGGAAAAATAGTAACAATTTCTGGTCCTGATGGTTATATATACGATCCAGACGGCGTCTCCGGGAAAAAGATAGATTACCTGCTTGAAATGAGGACATCGAATAACGACAGAGCAGAAGACTATGCAGACAACTTCGGCGTTGACTTTATCAAAGGTAAAAAACCTTGGGAAGTTGAAGTAGATGTAGCAATGCCCTGTGCAATTCAAAATGAACTAGATGGGTCCGATGCAAAGAACTTGATAGACAACGGCTGCAATCTTATTGCAGAAGTATCAAACATGGGCTGTACGCCAGAAGCAATTAAAGTTGCTCAGGATGCAAAAGTAATGTACGCGCCAGGTAAAGCAGTAAACGCGGGCGGTGTTGCAGTATCTGGTCTTGAGATGAGCCAAAACAGCATGAGATACAACTGGACAGCAGAAGAAGTAGATCAAAAACTCCACAGCATAATGAAAAATATCCATGAAGTCTGTGTAAAATATGGAAAACAAGGAGACTACATAAACTATGTCGATGGCGCAAACATTGCAGGTTTTGTAAAAGTTGCAGATGCAATGTTAGATCAAGGTGTTGTTTAAACAACATCACTTTTTTCTTTTCCTATCATTCACAAAACCTTCTTATCACGTCTTTTCATTCTGCTTTTGTAAAAATGAAAGTTGTTGATAAAAGTTGTTTACATTCTTCATATAAAAATGGAGACGAATATGAACTTCCAAGCCAGATGTTACACAATTTAATGTCATTTAAAATTCGTGAAATACTTCTCGTTTCAAGTCTTTATGATGCTTTTATAATCGAAGAGGAAGGTTTAATTTCTGAGATGGTCGTAGGAGAATATCAAGATCTTTTGCTTTCATCGCCCCCAAGAGTTACAAGAGCTGCGTCCGGTAGAAAAGCACTTGAGAAGATAGGGTCCCATGGTTATGATCTTGTAATAACCATGTCAAAAAACATAGGAATGGACCCTTTCACATTCGGAAGAAAGATGAAGCAAGCATGTCCTGGCATGCCAGTAATCATTCTTGCAACGGATTCTGCTGATCTTCATGTATGTCAGGATAGGATACATGAAAAAGGAATTGATAGGGCCTTTTTTTGGAATGGCGATACAAGATTAGTTCTTGCAATCGTAAAATATGTTGAAGATAAGCTTAATGTTGGTTATGATACAATTACAGCAGATGTTAGAACCATTATTGTTTTGGAAGACTCCATAAGATACTACTCGATGTTTTTGCCAATAATATATACTGAGATAGTAAAGCAAATACAAAGATCATTATCTGAAGATTTAAACGAGATGCAAAGACTTTTACGCCGAAGGGCAAGACCTAAAATACTTCTAGCAGATAGCTATGAAGAAGGCATAGAATTATATAATAAATATAAGGAAAACATGCTCGGAATAATATCCGACGTAAAATTTTATAAGGATGGAAAATTAGATCCAAAAGCAGGTCATGATTTTATTAAGTATGTAAAAAATGACAATAAAAACCTTCCAACGGTGCTCCAATCCTCCGATTCCAAAAATAGAAGAAGAGCAGAAGATCTAAATTCATACTTTATCTATAAAAATTCTCTAACTCTTTTGCAAGATTTTGACGATTTTTTAATAAATCATCTAGGTTTTGGGGATTTTGTTTTTTTGAAACCACTAAAAAGCAAAAAAGAAACTATCGAAATTGCCCGTGCATCAAACATGGAAGAATTTGAAAAAATCATGCAAAAAATACCTGCAGATTCAATCAGATATCATGCGGATAGAAACGATTTTTCAAATTGGTTGATGTGTAGAGGAGAATTCAAACTGGCATCATTTCTACGTCCAAAAAAGGCAACAGATTTTGCAGATTTAGATGAAAATAGAGACTATCTAATTGAAATTTTTAAAGAAACTAGAAGAGAAAGGCAACTTAGGGCAATGGCCGATTTTTCACAGCAAACATTTGAGTTTAATAATTCATTTACGAAAATTAGTGGCGGCTCTCTGGGTGGAAAGGCAAGAGGGATTGCATTCATCCGATCTCTTGTATCAAGATACGGGCTTAACGAAAAATACATGGAATTGGATATAACTGTGCCAAGTATTGCAGTCATAGGAACTGAAGAATTTGATGAGTTTTTAAAAGAAAACAACATCCGAGAAAAATTGCAAAATCTTGGCAGATTATCAGATAAGGAAATTTCCAACATTTTTTTAAAAGCAGACCTTCCAAAAAATTTAAACAAAAAACTAAGGAAAATTTTGGCAAATTTCAAGAAACCACTTGCAATACGCTCCTCAAGTCTTTTAGAAGATTCACAACATCATCCATTTGCTGGAGTTTATTCTACATATTTGATACCAAATAATCATAAAAAACTGTCAGAAAAACTCGATCAGCTAAGTCACGCAATAAAACTTGTTTACGCATCCGTGTTTTTTAGCGCGTCAGATGAATATATAAAGTCCACAGCATCAAAAATAGAAGAAGAAAAGATGGCAATAATCATCCAAGAATTAGTTGGGCGGAATCATAATGGGCGATTTTATCCTACTTTTTCGGGAACCATTCAGTCATATAATTATTATCCAATACCTCCTCAAAAAAGAGAAGATGGAATAGTAAATCTTGCTGTTGGACTAGGGCATTCGGTTGTCGGAGGTGAAAAAGTTCTTAGGTTTTCCCCAAAATATCCTGAAAACATACCTGAACTTTCTCCTCCAAAAATGGCTTTTCAAAATACGCAAAATAATCTTTACGTCTTGGATATAAGCAAAAGTAAAAAACATCACCTATCTGAGAATGATGTAACAAACTTAAGCAGAATCAAGATATCTGACATTTTAGAAGATGGTGAATTGCAATATGTTGCAAGCAGCTATGATATGAATGATGACAGAATAATTGACGATTTTTCAGAAAAAGGCCCGCAGATCATAACCTTCTCTAGTCTCATAAAATATGGTAAAATTCCGTTTGTAAAAATATTTGAAAACATATTGAAGATAGGCAAACAAGGTATGGGCTGTCATGTAGAAATTGAATTTGCAGTAGATATGCACAGCGCCCCTCCGACTTTTGCTTTGCTTCAAATTAGGCCAATGGTTCTCAGTCTAGAGTCTTCTGAGATCAACTGGCCCAAAGGTGAGAAAAATCCAGAAAACATTCTGCTTTCCTCCAAAAGGTCTTTGGGTCGCGGGTCAATAGAAAACATATCTGACATTGTATTAGTAAAAAAAGAAACATTTAGTTCTACTAAAACTTTAGAAATTGCAAGAGAAATAGAACAAATAAATAAACAAATGGCAAAAGAAGATAAAGAATATGTTTTAATTGGGCCTGGAAGATGGGGCACACAAGATAGATTTTTAGGAATTCCTGTTAGATGGTCTCAAATTTCAAATGTGAAAATTTTAGTGGAAGTAGCTTTAAAAAATTTCAATATACGTCCCACTCAGGGAACACACTTCTTACAAAATATGATCTCTAGAGGAGTTGGTTATATCAATATACCGTTAAACTCAGAAGATTGCTTAATAGATTGGAAATGGATAAAAGAACAAAAAATTCAAAAAGAACTGAATTTTGTTAAACACGTTCGCCTGCCTGTACCGTTAACAATTAAACTTGATGGTAGATCCGGTCGTGCTTTGATTATGAAACCAAAAAGTTAAACCCACCTCTTTATTTTTTTAAGTATAGGGAAAAACAATTTTTTGTAAGTTTTAAAGCGTCATAAACTATTAAAAAACATCTCAAATACTGGTTAACGTAAGACAAAACAAGATGTGTTGCGAATGTATCAGATATTAGAAAAGAAAACGTTGTCAGAAACCGTGAAATTGATGGAGATAAATGCACCAATGGTTGCAAAAAAAGCACAAGCTGGCCAATTCATAATTTTACGAATAGATGAAAATGGTGAGAGAATCCCTCTTACCATTGCTGATTACGATCGAAAAGAGGGAACGATTACAATTATTTTCATGGAAGTGGGTAAAACAACTGTACAACTTGGTAAACTCAAAAAAGGAGACAAAATTCTAAATTTTGCAGGGCCGCTCGGTCAACCATCTGAAATTGAAAATTTTGGAACAGTTGTATGTGTCGGCGGAGGAGTAGGAATCGCTCCTTTGTATCCTATTGTTAGGGCATTAAAACAAGCAGGTAATCATGTTATTAGCATTCTTGGTGCTCGTAATGAAAAACTATTACTTCTTGAAGACGAGATCAAAGAGTTTAGCGATGAGTTTTTCATAGCAACTGATGACGGGTCAAAAGGACACAAAGGATTTGTTAGTGATATTTTACAGAAACAAATTGATGAAAAAGAAAAAATCAACCTAGTTGTAGCAGTAGGCCCTGTAATCATGATGAAAGTTGTAGCAGATTTAACAAAAAAATATGGTATCAAAACAACAGTAAGCCTTAACCCAATAATGGTTGATGGAACGGGAATGTGTGGGGGTTGCAGGGTCTCCGTGGGTGGTGAAACGAAATTTGCATGTGTAGACGGTCCAGAATTTGACGGTCACCTTGTAGATTTCAAAAATCTTATGATTCGTAACAGGCGTTTCGTCAAAGAAGAAGAACATGCATGTAAACTAGCAGGGGTGAAATTGTAATGGCAGTAAGTAAAACAAAACATAAAATGCCAGAGCAACCTCCAAAAAAGCGTATTAAAAATTTCAAAGAAGTACCATATGGATATGAAAAAGAAACAGCAATTGAAGAAGCAAAACGATGTCTGCAATGTAAAAACAAACCATGCATGGAAGAATGTCCTGTTGAAATCGATATCCCTGGTTTTATAAAATGTATTGCTGAGGGTGATTTTGATAAAGCCGCTGAGGTGATCAAATCAAAAAATAGTTTGCCTGCGGTGTCAGGTAGGGTTTGTCCATATGAGGTGCAATGCGAAGGCAGATGCACGCTAAAAAAAATTGGTGAGCCTGTTGCTATTGGCAGACTTGAGCGATTTATTGCTGATTACGAACGTGAAAAAGGAACAAAAAGTCCCCAAAAACCAAAACCCACAGGCAAAAAAGTTGCCATTGTGGGATCGGGGCCTGCTGGTCTTACCTGTGCCGGCGATCTTGCGAAAATGGGCCACGCTGTTACAATTTTTGAAGCACTGCATGCACCAGGCGGTGTTCTGATGTACGGGATACCTGAATTTCGTTTACCCAAAGCAATAGTTAATTCTGAAGTTGATTACATCAAACAACTAGGTGTTGAAATTAATTATGATGTAGTTGTTGGGAAAACAATTACTGTTGAAGAACTACTGGAAGAATATGACGCGGCTTTTATTGGTACTGGGGCAGGATTACCACGTTGGTTGAAGATTCCTGGTGAAAACCTTGATGGCGTTTATTCGGCAAACGAGTTTCTTACACGTGTAAATATGATGAAGGCATATAAGTTTCCTGAGTATGACACCCCCGTTAAAATTGGGAAAGCCGTTGCAACGTTTGGAGCAGGAAATGTTGCCATGGATTGTGCAAGGACATCTTTACGGTTGGGGGCAGAGAAGTCATATATTATCTATCGTAGGTCAGATCTTGAAATGCCAGCACGAGATGAGGAGATCAAGCATGCTCGTGAGGAAGGAGTAATTTTTAAATTACTTACTAATCCTGTGGAATTTATAGGAGATGATAAAGGGCTTCTAACTCAGGTTAAATGTATTAAAATGAAACTTGGAGAACCAGATGATTCAGGACGGAGACGTCCTATCCCTATACCAGGTTCTGAGGAAACAATCAAAATTGACACAGCACTTGTTGCCATCGGGCAAAGCCCAAATCCTTTGATTCCACAGACTGTAAAGGATTTAAAAATTGGTAAACGGGGAAATATTGAAACAGATGAAAATGGTCGGACAAACATACCAAACATTTTTGCTGGTGGGGACATTGCAACAGGAGCAGCAACAGTTATCTTAGCAATGGGTGCGGGAAAACGTGCAGCAAGAGCAATTGATAAGTGTCTGAACTAAAAATAATAAGGTAAAATTTTTTTGGGAGAATGTCGCTATCAATTTCACCTTTTTTTCTTTGCAGCTTTAATAAGACCATCAAACATTGGAGACGGTTTCATAGGTCGTGATTTAAACTCGGGGTGAGCCTGCGTCCCGACAAAATACGGATGATCTGGTAGTTCCATAAACTCCATCAAAATCCCATCCGGTGAACGACCTGAAAAGACCAAACCACATTTTTCAAGCCTTTCGACATACTTAGGGTTAACCTCATATCTATGTCTATGCCTCTCCGATACATTATCCGTTCCATAGAGTTTATGAATAATTGTTCCTTTTTTAAGAACTGCAGGCCATACACCCAGCCTCATTGTTGCCCCATATCTGGAGTCTTGTATTATTTTAATCTGGTCTGGTATGAAATCAATCACTGGATGTTTTGCTTTTTTATCAACTTCTACAGTATTTGCTCCTTCAATTTTACAAACATTTTGTGCATATTCGACAACTGCAAGTTGCATTCCAAGACATAGCCCTAGAAAAGGAATGCCTTTTTCTCTTGCATAGCGAATTGTATCAATCTTGCCCTGTATTCCTGACGATCCAAAACCCCCTGGTATTATGATACCATCTAGTTCATCAAGTGTTGATAATTTACCAGGGCCTTCTTCAAAAATCTTTGAGTCGATCCAACGGATATCTGGCATTAAATTATTATTCCACGAAGCATGTTTAACCGCTTCAATAACAGAAATATATGAATCAGATAGCTGAGATGTTCCAATATCAAAATATTTACCGACAATTCCAATTGTTATCGTGTTTTTCAGCCTACGTATTTTTTTAATGAACTTACCCCATTCTTTCATGTTGTTCTGATCTTTTCTAAGATTAAGTTTCTTAAGGATCTTCTTACATAACTCCTGTCTCTCAAAAAGAAGAGATACAGAATACACGTTGTCGACATCCTCATTTGAGATGACATCTTCCTCACGTATGTTGCAGAACATTGCTATTTTTCCTCGTCTTACATTATCAAGCGGTTTTTTTGCACGAGTTATAATAAAATCAGGTTGAATTCCTATTTCCCTAAGACGTTTTACGGAATGTTGCGTTGGTTTGGTTTTCGCTTCACCTAATGCTTCTAACGCTGGAACATATGTTACATGTACATATAGTACCTTATCTCCTTCCATCTTCATCTGACGAACCGCTTCAAGAAACAATACGTTTTCATAGTCTCCAACGGTTCCGCCGATTTCGACAAGAACAAAATCAAAACCATTTTCTTTAGCAGGTTTCCGTATCCTTCTCTTTATTTCGTTTGTCACATGAGGAATTGGTTGAACAGTTTTCCCAAGATATTTTCCTTCTCTCTCTTTTTCAATCACTGCACTATAAACCTGTCCTGTTGTTATATTTTGATTTTTTGGTATGTTTATGTCTAGAAAACGTTCATAGTGGCCAAGATCTTGATCGATTTCTCCCCCATCTTCAGTAACCCAAACCTCTCCATGTTCTGTGGGTCTAAGCGTTCCCGCGTCGCAGTTCATGTATGGATCTACCTTTATCGCTGTTACTTTGTATCCATGAAGCTGGAGAATTTTTCCAATAGATGCGGTAGTTATTCCTTTACCTAAACCAGAAACGACTCCCCCAGTGATAATAATATAATTGGTCATGTTTATCAATGGGACTAACACATGCATTTACTTACTTAAATGATTTTTGTCAGTGGGCACTGCGGAGTTAATTATTGGCATTCCTTAAACCTATCTTTGTTTTTCAAATAAGTCTTAAGGAGAGTAAACATAAAATCAACAATTAATTTTCCGAGTACCATCCTGTGATGTTTGTTGCAAAACAGCAAATATTACTTATTATCTTGCGGGATATTAACATCCACGGTAACATTCATCATAAGATTTCTTAGTCCTGCTTCGTCACCCGGATATGGAAGTTCTGTGATATGCATTTCACAGTTTTTCAGTTTTGGAAGGCTTTTCATACATCTATCCGCAACAGGATTTGTTGATGTACTCAGTGCTAATGCAATTAACGTTTCTTCTAAATCAAGACATTCATATTTTAATCCTAAAATATCTTGCTTCATCTTCTGGACGCTGGCTAATACCGGTTCAGGAAGAAGAAGTATATCATCAGGAACGTGTGATATGTGTTTTATAGCATTAAGAACTGCAGCAGGCACTGCATACAAAACATCGGAGCCTTTTCCAGTAATGATGGTTCCATCATGTAGCTGGATGGCAGATCCTTTAAAATGACCATAACTTGATTTCTTTTTTTGTTGCGCCTTATTTCGAGCACGTCGCGCTTCCACTACCACCTTTCTATCCTTCTCTGTTACACCTGCTTTTTTCATTATTTCAGTCATTCTATTTAGTGTCTCTGCTGGTTCTAGACCCTCATAAAACTCTCTTCGATATCTAAAATAACGACGTATTATCTCTTGTTTTGCCGCCTCACATACAATGTCATTATCAGATATGCCTAATTTAGCCATATTAACCCCCATGTCTGTGGGAGAATTGTATTGGGCAACATAATTATCTGCTGTCACAATTTTTTCCATAATTGCCTTCATGATTTCGAAGTTCTCAACATCTCTGTTATAATTGACTGTTTTGATTCCATATGTTTCTTTGTGATATGGGTCAATAAGATTATAATCCCCTAGATCCGCTGTAGCGGCTTCATAGGCCAGATTTATCGGGTGGTTCAGAGGGAGATTCCAAATGGGGAAAGTCTCGAATTTTGCATAGCCTGCATTTCCCCCATTTTTATTATCGTGATATAGTTGTGATAGACATACAAACATTTTCCCTGATCCGCCACCAGCGCCTGTTACAACGATAAGATCTCTCTTTGTTTTAATATGAGGTTGTATTCCATATCCCTCATCACTAACAACTTTGTTTATAACTTTGGGGTATCCCGGGATCTCCTTTCCCAAGTATACAGTTTCGCCCATGTTTTTCAATTTTGTTTTAAACCTTTTTGCTGCTGATTCTCCTTGGAATCGTGTTATGACTACAGAATTTATATGTAAACCTTCTCCCCGGATATCGCGTAGTTCCTTAACCGCCAATGCATCATAGGATAAACCAAGATCATATCGCATTCTTCCTTTTTGCAAATCCTTGGCGCATACGCAGTAAATCAACTCGGATTTATCCTTTAATTCCTTTAATATCCTTGTTTTTACATCATGCTCATAACCAGGCAACACACGAGCTGCATGATAATCAGTTAATATTTTTCCACCAAATTCGAGATACATTTTACTAAATTTATTCACTCTGTCAAGAATTGCAGAAACCTGCACATTCAAGTATTTCTCGTTGTCAAATCCTTTATTCATAATTCAATCGTGCCGCCATCCTTAACTAGCATATAATCAATATTTATTCCTTCAGACAATTTCACCTAAACCAGAAATAACCCCACCAGTTATAATTATGTAGTTTGCCATCCCTTTCAACCGGCAAGGTGAATAGACTTAGTGATTTAAAGCATTTCGTTTTCTTTGGCCTAAAATTATTACTAGATGATCAACGAAATATGAATCAAGTTATATAAAAATTAAAAGAAGACGCAACTACTACACAACCTTAAATACGCCAAAACTACTAATGCAGTATTTGCTTGTCTTATTCTTGGTATTAAAGTTGTTTATTTTGTAGTAAGGGAAATTTCGATAGATGATACGTTTGAACTTCTCCCCTCTTCGTTTGTTATACTTTCCGTTCCTATTTTGATATCTTTGATTTTTGCGTCGGTAACAAATCTGTTCCTGGTGATTTCAGCAGTATCCACGGCTCTGCTTATTGCTCTACCGCGAGCTTTTATTACTACGTCATCAGATCCACCATTAAATTGTGTTACTACAGCTAGTACGTAGCTCATCGGTGGTTTGTTTCCAACAAATATTGTGTTCTCATTAGGGTCTATTTCTTTTTCTGCCATAATTTTTCCTCCCTGTCAACTCATTGTTTTCTAAGCTTGAATATCAACAAACCCTTTATTTATAAAACTTTCCCTTATTTTGTCCCGCTTCGATGGTTTTTTAATGGTTTTTCTCTTATGCCATCGATACGGTTAGTTAGCTTTATATTCTGGTCTCATTTACCCTTTCTCGGGGAAATTGAACCAGCAATTGTTATTTTAGAGGTTGGTAAAGAATGGAAATATTGGAAGACAAACCAGGAAAACAAATACTTTTACTTGGAAATGAAGCTATTGCAAGGGGGGCACTAGAGGCAGGTGTTAGTGTTGCAACAACCTATCCAGGAACCCCATCTTCCGAAATAGCTGATACTTTTTCACATATTGCAAGACGCTTTACAAAACAAAACAAAGATCCAAGTTTTTATTTTGAGTATTCAACAAATGAAAAAGTAGCACTTGAAGTGGCAGCAGCAGCATCAATATCAAATCTTAGAGCACTAACATGTATGAAACATGTTGGTTTGAATGTTGCAAGTGACACATTTATGACATATCTGTATATAGGGTGCAGAGGCGGGCATGTCATTATAACTGCTGACGACCCATCATGTCATTCCTCTCAAAACGAACAAGACAATAGGTATTATGCACTTTTTAGTGGTGCTCCAATGTTAGAGCCAACAACCCCTAAAGAAGCAAAGGAAATGACTAGAACTGGTTTTGATATTTCTGAAGAACTAAAATCCCCCGTTCTCCTTAGGACGACAACGCGATTAAATCATGTAAGGGGGCCAATTGAATTTAAGGCACTTCAAAAACCAAGAAACAAAGGACATTTTGAAAAAAGTCCGATGTGGGTTACAACTCCTGCAGTTGCGCGTGCACGGCACCCTGAACTTCTTAAAATGCTAGAAAAAGCAGAAAAAATCAGCGAGAAATCTCCGTTCAACAAAATCATGGACTTTGGAAAGCCAGATGAGTGGGGTATAGTTACATCAGGTGTTGCATACAATTATGTTAAAGAAATAGCCGAAGATCTAAAACTAAATATACGGATTTTAAAGTTAGGAATGACACATCCATTACCTCGCAAGATGTGTGAAAAATTCATTAAGTTATGTAAAAACATAATCATTGTAGAAGAACTTGAACCAATACTTGAAAACCAGTTTAAGCAGATGATCTATGACTTTGGATTAAAAACTAAAATATATGGCAAATCCACCGGTCACTTCTCACGTCTTTTTGAATACAATCCTGATATTGTAACCAAAGCACTTTCAAGCATTTTCAAAATTAAAAATCCGATAGTGAAACCAAAACCATCCAATGTAAAAATTCCAAGTCGGCCACCTGCACTTTGCCCAGGTTGTCCACACCGGGCAACGTATTATGCTGCAAAAAAAGCACAGCCAAAAGGCGTAATTTATCCGACAGACATTGGTTGCTATACATTAGGACGTGAAAAACCACTTGAAATGGCAGATCTGCTCCTTTGTATGGGTTCTAATGCAGGTACGGCTTGCGGTCTTGCGGTTGCAACAGATGAAAAGATAATCTCCTTTATGGGGGATTCTACATTCTTCCATTCGGGAATACCTGCAATTATTGATGCCGTGCACCACAACCACGATGTAGTAATGACTGTGCTTGATAACCGCACTACAGCTATGACCGGTCATCAACCTCATCCTGGGACTGGATTCGATGGTATGGGCCGTCCGGCCAAAAAGATATTGGTTGAAAATGTTGTAAAAGGTTGTGGTGTCGAGCATATAGAGATTACCGATCCAAACAACATCAAGGAGACGACTGAGGCGTTTAAACGTGCACTTGATTCCAAGGGGCCTGCACTTGTAATCAGTAAAGCTCCATGCATCCTTCTGGAGAATAGGAATAAAAGAAAACGTGGTGAAGAAATATTTGCTTATGAGATAGACCAGGATAAATGCGAACAATGTAAGATATGCATCAGCAAATTTGGTTGTCCTGCTTTTTATTATGCAGATGATGGAAGTATTCGTATCGATGACCAACAATGCAATGGTTGTGGGAATTGTGTAGAAATATGTCCTTTTGATGCAATTCACAAAAAGGGGGCTAAGAAATGAGCAAAAAGACAAATATTGTTCTCGTTGGCGTCGGTGGTCAAGGGGTGATTACTGCTGCCAATATCCTTGGAAAAGCAGCGGTAAACGCAAATGTTAATGTTTTTGTTTCAGAGGTTCATGGTATGGCACAACGTGGTGGATCGGTGAATTGTACAGCTCGAATGGGAGATGTTTCTGGTCCTCTTATTGCAAGTGGGACGGCAGATGCAATAGTTAGCACAGAGCCCATAGAGGCGCTAAGATACATTCATTATTCAAATAAAGATACCAAAATTATCACAGATGTAACACCAGTGATTCCTTTTACAGTTTCAACAGGCGATGAAGAGTATCCTGAAACCGGCAAGATTTTCAAAGAACTAGAAAAATATGGTAAACTCCACAAAATAGATGCAACAAGACTTGCAAAAGATGCGGGGGCAATAATTACAAAAAACGTTGTAATGCTAGGCGCTCTTACAGGAGCAAATGTTTTACCTTTCAAATCAGATGTATTACTTGATACAATCCTTGAAAATGTTCCTGAGAAATATCAAAATATTAACAAAAAAGCATTTGAACTAGGTTTTAAATCAATTAAGAGTTAGTCTTTGTATATTTTCTGCATATGAGTAACATCAAGC
>JAYEJG010000055.1:0-3530 GCA_034660435.1 Thermoplasmatota archaeon | reverse complement strand
AAACCTGTTGAGTCCAGTTTATGCCTGGAATCGTCAACCTTATAAAATTCATCAAACAAGTGGCTTAGTTGCTCCCGTTCAAGACCCGCACCTGTGTCCTTTACAGTGATTTCTATGAATGGCTGCTCCCTTTTTGCAACCTTTTTCGCGTCGATTGTCAATGTGCCACCAGCAAGCATACTGCTTGCTGCATTTGATGCAACATGGTCAAATACTTCAAGCAATCTTGATTTTTCGGTCTTTATAAATAAATCTGAGTTTATCTCATTTTCGAACTGTATATTGCAACTTTTGAATACAACATCGTATTTTTGTTCCAATTCTTTAACAATTTCAAGAAGATTTTCTTTTTTTAGATACAAATCTATAGTTCCAAGATCTGCAAGCTCCTGTGCATTTCTAACCACTCTTTTTATATACTCTGCATTTCTGATGCATGTGTCTGTCATTTCTTTCATTTTTGGGTCTGTCAATTTTTCCTTTATAATTGGGAGTAGAGCAATCATTGGAGTAAGTGGGGTTCCGAGATCATGGCTAAGGTTGTCAATAAATTTTGTCTTATGTAAAAGAAGTCTTTTCACTTCCACTGTCCTTTCAATAACTTTTTGTTCAAGATTTCTGTTTAACTCATTTAGTTCATCTTCGGTTTCTTTCAGTTTCTTCTTAAGCTCTTCTATTTGTTGATCTTTATCTTTTATTTCCTTTCCATTAATATTAGAATATTCTGTCTGCATTGCAATCGGTACCAACCATCAAACTAGTAAAAAGAAATCTTTTATCGATATTAAAGCTTTTATCTAATGAGTTTGTTTCCCAAATAAAGTATTTTATGGATGGAATCTAAGATGGATACACGAGAGATGATAGAAAATATTGATGAGAGATTACAAAAACAAGGCTGGAGCTTTAAAGGGGCCATACTTCACTATAAGAATGCATGGATGGAGCAGGCAACAATCTATGAAAAGGATGGAAAATATGTAGTTTCAGGAATTGATTCTTCTGGAGAAAAAGAATTAAATGAACCAATTGCAAAAGAAGATGCAGAAGAAAGGATTGAAGAGGGCATTAAAGAGATTAGGAAATTCATGTTTTTAGGTCCCAAATAATTTTATGATAACAAATGATAAATAAACTTTAATATATTACAAAGTATTATAATAGATTGTATGACTGATCGGGAAAACTTTAAATCTTTTGTTCCAGCCAGTAGAAACATACCAGAGCTAACGGTAAAAGCAGTACTTGTAGGAATCTTTCTTGCGATAATCTTGGGGGCAGCAAATGCTTATCTTGGTCTCTATGCAGGAATGACGGTTTCGGCAATTATTCCTGGTGCTGTTATGGCACTTGCTTTAATGAAACCGTTCAAAGGAACAATTCTTGAAATAAACCTTGCAACAATGGGTGCTGCAGCTGGTGAATGTATTGCAGCAGGAGTAATTTTTACTATACCTGCCCTTGTTATATTGGGTGCATGGACTGAAATCCATTATTTAGAGACGACTTTTATTGCATTATTGGGAGGTTTACTTGGAGTTTTATGGATGGTGCCGTTACGTCGTGCACTTGTCATCAAGACAGATTTACCATTTCCCGAGGGTATTGCTGTGGCAGCAGTTCTCACCACAACTGTTGGTGGAGAAATCGCTGGAGAAAAAAGAAAAGAAGGCTCTGTAAGTGGCATATGGCTTATCATAGGGGCAGTTATAGCTGCCCTGTATAAATTTGGTGAATTGTCTCTCAACGTTTTTAGAGGAACAATCGAACATGTTGGAAGTATTGGGAAATACATTGTGCAAGGGGAATCAAAAGAAGGATGGTTTTATGGAGGCATGACAACATCTCCAGCATTACTTGGCGTTGGATGGATTATCGGTCCAAAAATTTCATCTTATGTTTTTGTTGGGGGGCTTCTTGGTTGGGTTATAATTTTACCAATTGTTATTCTTATAGGCGGAATGCCACCAGGCAATCCATTAGATGGTGTTTTTCAAATTTGGGGAGAACAAATCAGATACATTGGTGTCGGAGCAATGCTTGTTGGTGGACTCTGGGCGATGTGGAGTATCAAAAACAACCTTGTTGGGAGTGTAAAAGAGGCAATTATAGGATTAAAGGGCGGACAAGAAAAAACCAAGAAAAGAACAGATCAGGATTTGAGTTACAAATTTGTTTTTTCATGTATTATTCTAATGACGATACCTATTTTCTTTTTGTACATGTGGCTTTCAAACATGTTTGGAGTCTCGTTGCTCATGGCATGTATAACAATATTTTTTGCATTTCTTGCTAGTGCTCTCGCAGGCTATCTTACAGGCCTCGTTGGTTCATCGAATTGTCCAATATCTGGAGTAACTGTTGTAGTATTACTTATTGTTAGTTTGGTTATGTTGGGGCTTGGTGCAGTAACTTTTGAGGCCATGGCTATTGTCATTATGATCTCTGCTGTCATTTGCATAGGCGGATCCATATCTGGAGATCTTTTGCAGTCAATGGCCTGTGGGCAAATGCTTGGAGCAACACCTAAAAAACTACAGATATCTATGACTCTTGGTGTGCTTGCTGCTTCTGGCGTTATAGGTTTGGTTATAGCCGTACTGGATAAGGCATTTACAATTGGAAGTCGCATGCTCCCGGCGCCTCAGGCGTATCTTATGGCTGGTGTTGTACAAGGAGTGCTAGGTGGAGAAATGCTCTGGCCATATGTTCTAACAGGAATGGTATTGGCAGTTGTTTTAATACTTATAGATTTACCCGTCCTGCCCGTTGCAATTGGAATTTATCTGCCGTTCACACTTTCTGTACCAATATTTGCTGGTGGAGTTGTGCGGTACCTGACAGATGGTTTTTTGAAGAAAAGGTTTGGAAGTGCAGAGGAAGAAGAAATTTCCGATTGGGAGTTGGCAATTAAACAATATGACATTAAACCAAAGGAAAAAGTGGTGCGTACTGGGCTTTTATTTACTGCAGGCCTTGTTGCTGGCGAATCACTCATGGGAGTTTTAGTGGCAGTACTATTTGTATTGGGCATTAATCTCACAATTTTTGGAGAAGGAGCGGCTCCAATAATGCCCGGCCTCATCATTTGGATATTCATAGCGGTACTTCTCATGTATATCCCAATTAGAGAGGTGTTGGATAAATAAAAAAACAAAAGGCTATCCTCAGTCTCGATAAAATGAGTCTTAGTTCTTGTATAATTTTTTCGATATGTTAAATAGCATTAAAGCACAAATTATAATAAAAATTTCAAATCCTGGCACTTTAAACTGTTGTGAGTTCGTTGATGAAACTACATCGTTTATGTTAGGTCCGCGCCATTTGTCATTTGATATATATGGGTTTGCAAATCCAATAAAACCACTTCTTTCTGGAGCATCTATTGGAATTAGACCATCAGGCGTTCCTTTGAAATCGGCCTGGACATACACTCTAGCTGGGGCATGACCATCTGTCCAGTTATTATTTGCTTTTAAAAACCATGTATATTCAACTTTTGTCTCTGGTTTCAACACATCAAAAAGGTA
>JAYEJG010000054.1:0-3537 GCA_034660435.1 Thermoplasmatota archaeon | reverse complement strand
CTACGGCGCTATTGAATAGTAAATTCTTTGCCACAGAAGAAAATAATAAATATAAAAGTCCATTGCATTTTGTAAAATGGCATCAACTTTTTCGTTACTAAATCCAGAGATTCAGAAATTACTTATTTCTAGCGGTATTAAGACTCCTACTGAACCGCAGGTTAAAGCAATACCGCCGATACTTGTTGGAGAAAATGTACTACTTATTGCACCAACTGGCCTTGGAAAAACCGAATCTGCATTGCTCCCAATATTTAATTGCTTCATAAAAGAGAAAAACGAAATTGCTCAAATAGAAAAAAAGGATAAGGGAATTTCTATTTTGTATATAACGCCACTTAGAGCCTTAAACAGAGACATGCTCAAAAGAACAACTGAGTGGGGCAAAGAACTTGGAATAGACATTGCAGTAAGACATGGAGACACAACACAAAGTGAGAGAAACCGTCAAGCAAAAAACCCACCAGACATGCTTATTACAACACCAGAAACTTTCCAGATTTTATTTACCGGTAAAAAATTAAGAAAATATATCGAATGCGTAAAATGGGTTGTAATTGATGAAATACATGAGCTTGCAAACGACGAAAGGGGTGCACAACTAGCTGTTGGTCTTGAAAGATTATATGAATTAACAAAGAAAAATGGACATGACTTTCAAAGAATAGGGCTTTCTGCAACAGTTGGTTCGCCTGAAGAGGTATCGAGATTTTTGGGTGGCTTTGAAAATAAACAACCAAGAAAAACAAAAATTGTACAAGTAGACGTAACAAAACATATTGATATAAAAGTCGAACTCACACCAATTAAAAAAACAGATTATGAATTTGCAAATAGTCTTTCTATAGACCCTTCTGCCTTTTCAACTCTCAGAAGGTGCAAAGAATTAATTGATGATCACACTTCAACACTTTTGTTTATAAATACCAGAGATGGAGCTGAAATTCTTACATCTCGTTTTCACATATGGAAAGATGATTTTTTGATAGCAGTGCATCATGGGTCGCTTTCAAAAAATGAAAGAATAACTTCAGAAGACGATTTCAAGAATGGAAAAATAGACTCCTTAATCTGTACATCTTCTCTAGAGCTTGGAATAGATGTTGGAAACACCGATTTTGTAATACAGTACAATTCACCCAGAGAAGTCAAAAGAATTATACAGAGAGTTGGCAGATCAGGCCATAGAATAGGAAAAACATCAAAAGGGCTAATTCTTGCAACATCCCCAGAGGACCTTGCAGAGAGTCTTGTCATTGCAAGAAAAGCACTCCATGGAGAAATTGAAAAACTAAAAGTCAGGCGAAATCCTCTTTCAGTACTTGCCAATCAAATAATTTCTATAGCGCTGGAATACGGGAAAATCAATAGAAATGAGATATATGGCATAATAAAAAGGGCATATCCATTTCATCAACTAAAAAAAGAAATTTTTGATAAAACAGTAAAACAATTACAAAGCCAGAGAAGCATTTGGATAGAAGATGATTTCATTATAAGAAGAAGAAATTCACGAATGTATTTCCTTGACAACATATCAATGATCCCTGACGAAAAAGCATACATGGCAGTTGACATAAGCTCAAGAAAAAGAATTGGAAAACTTGATGAAAGCTTTGTTTTAAATTATGGTTTTGAAGGAGCCGCATTTGTTCTTAGTGGGAGACCTTGGACCGTTGTAAAAAGAGAAGATGAAGAGATTCTTGTAACTCAGGCAAAAGAAATTGGGAATATACCTTCTTGGACTGGCGAAGATATACCTATTCCATTTGAAGTAGCGGTTGAAGTAGGGAAACTAAGAAGGATGATTTCAGAGAATGCAGAAATAAAAGAATATCCTTGTAATAAACAGACTTTAGTTAAACTCAAAGACCAAATAAAAAATCAAAAAAATCAAGGCTTTGTCATCCCAAATGATAAAATCCTGACAATCGAAATCGAAGATAAAACAATTGTAATAAATGCATGTTTTGGAACGAAAGTTAACGAGACACTTGGAAGATTGATTTCTGCAATGCTTGTCCAATCTCTTGGTGAAAGTGTTGGAATAAATAGCGATGCATACAGAATAAATCTAGAAATGCCCAGAAGAATTCATCCAGACAAAATTAAAGAAATAATTTATAATGTAAAACCAGAGTCTCTATGGTACATTCTAAACACGATAATCAAAAATTCAACATACATCAGATGGCAATTAATACACATTGCAAGAAAATTTGGGGCGATAAAAAAGGATTTTGATTACAAAAACATTGGAATGAAAAAACTTTTTACACTTTTTGAAAACAGCCTCATCTTCGACGAATCACTTGATAAAATCATGTGGGAACGGATGGATATCGAAAACACCCAGAAAGTTCTAGAAGAAATACAAAACAATCGGATTCAAATTCACGTTCAAAAATTATCGCCAATTGCTATTGCAGGACTTGAAACAATAAGAGGGCTTATGGTTCCTCGAAGGGCAGACAGGATAATTCTTATGGCTCTGAAAAGAAGACTTGACGAAACAGATATAAAACTAGTTTGCACAAATTGCAATTATTCTTGGAATAAAACTGTTGCAAGAGCGGACAATAAACCAAAATGTCCAAAATGCGGAGCCATTAAAATTACAGTCTTGAAACGATATAATGGCAGTCTTGCAAAACTTCTTTCAAAAAAGAATAAAACAAAGGAAGAAGAAAAAGAAGTAAAGAGACTACACAAAAATGCAAGTCTTGTCTTGAGTTATGGAAAACCGGCAATAATGGCTCTAATGGGTAGAGGTATTGGCCCAGACACAGCTGCAAGAATTTTGAGGAGATATACAATAAAAGAAATCGAAAAATCCGAAGAGATTCAACTAAAATTTTTAAGAGATATTCTAAAGTCAGAGTTAAATTATGCCAGAACTAGAGGGTTTTGGGACAACTAGGATAAAAAGTTTAAAAAATAGTCGTGCATTGGTAAGTTAAGAATTATTCAATATGTGGGTTGTGGATGCCGCAGATAGAAAATAACGAGATACTTGGAAGGGGATGGTCAGATCCATAATTAGAGTGATTAGCAGAAGAACTTCTGAGACTTATGCATCACTCATTGCAAGAATGGACGTAAACCTTCATATGATCTAACTAAAGCAAGATTTACTCTGGTAAATATCTTGCAACAATAGTAAAGCCTCTAGATGTAATCGGATTTTTGCTTTAGCTGTAGTTTTTAGAATGCTCGTTGTAATAAACAATTGCTTTATCTATCATGTTTTGAAGAAAATCAGTTCTGTCCAGAAAGTTATCCTTAGTTAATGTTGAGTAAGCAGTTGTATAATGTGGAATTGTTTCATTGTTTTTCTCTCCAAGAGAAATTACTGCAAACATCGGAACGCCGACGATATGATCCTTATCATAGATCTTAAACGAGTCCTTTAGGTATGTTGGAGAGTGGTCAAGACTCACATGAATAAAAATGAAATAGGGGCTGCGCCCCTATAACCCCGTTCCGCCTTCGCTTCCTCGGCAAGCCCTTGCATATTCTATGCTGCGGTCGTGCCGT
>JAYEJG010000053.1:0-3556 GCA_034660435.1 Thermoplasmatota archaeon | reverse complement strand
AAAGGATTACCTCATCAGCGTTTTTTAACATTAAATATGTTGCAACTGGAGAGTCGATACCGCTTGATAAAAGTGATACAAATTTCATGAAGTCTCATTTGCAACATAGTCAAGATAATCTTTAAGGCCACCAATAATTGGCATAACAACGATATCTGGCAGTTCATAAGGATGAAGCACTTTAATTTTCTGGATAGTTTTTTTTACATTGGCATCGGTTGTCTTTGCAAGTATAACTACTTCCTCCTCATTTTCAATTTTACCTTTCCATCTGTAAATTGATTCGATTCTTGGAATTATGTTTGTGCATGCTACAAGTTGTTCTTCAACAAGTGTTGTTGCAATTCTTCTTGCATCTTCTATATTATCTATCGTTGTATAAACAACAACTACCATAATCTCGTTTAAGACATATTACAAAAAGTGTTTAAGTGTTTGCATTACACATGATAACGACTCATTTCTAATCCATCAACAATAACCATAATCTCATTTAGAGAGCCATAAAATAGATGACTGAGGCATTTGCAATCACTGCAGCCAAAGCCTTTTATCGAGCTTAATTTGGCAAATCTATTTGCAATATTGCACTCTTCCTTAAACCTACTCTCTTTGTAAAATACATCCATTACTTTTGCATACTTCAGGAGATAGTCAATATGCCAATGCATCTTTTTATTGCTTCTAAGATGTCTATTTATCCGTCGTTCAAGACCATTAAGTGCAGATCCAACATAAACATAACAGCCTTTTTTAAAGAAAATATTTCCAAATTTGCCAATTTCTATAAGCTTATCTTCGCCTAGTTCTGTTAAGAGAACATAACTTCCTTGCATATCTAACATAGTTATTGCAAATGTAAATATAGTTTTACTGTAGAAAAATAAAAAAAAGCACATGCAGATACCGGCATAGTATGAAATATGATAAAAAAGAGTTGTTAAAGAAAAAGATCGGGCATATTGATATTAAAGAATTTAACAGTATTCCATTGATTGAGTCGTTTGATGATATGGCTTTTCAATCACGTAATCTTGCAAGAGCATGTAAGATATACGATGAAATGCTTAAAGATAAAACTTGTACAACTATCCTCTGCCTCGCCGGTTCACTTGTGAGTGCCGGTCTTAAAAGAGTTATAATTGATCTTATCAAACATAATATGGTTGATGCTGTAGTCTCAACTGGCGCCGTTGTTGTCGATCAAGATTTTTTTGAAGGACTTGGGTTTAATCATTACCAGGGTTTTGTAAACGCTGATGATAATGAACTGCAAAAACTGATGATTGACAGGATTTATGATACATTCATTGATGAGAGAGAACTTCGTATTTGTGATATGGCCACAAAAGAAATCGCAGATTCTATGCCCCCTGGCACTTATTCTTCCCGCGAGTTTATTTACAAAATGGGAGGGTACTTGGACGAACATGGCAAAAATAGTTCTTTTGTTCTTGAGGCGTACAAAAATGGCGTTCCTATTTTCTGCCCAGCTTTTTCAGATAGTAGTGCAGGATTTGGACTAGTTTTTCATCAAACAGAAAGGCGAGAACACGTTTCAATTGACTCGGTGAAAGATTTCAAAGAACTTACAGAAATAAAAGTTAAATCAAAAGAAACAGGTCTATTAATAATAGGTGGTGGTGTACCAAAAAACTTTGTTCAAGATACCGTTGTTGCCGCAGATATTTTGGGTGCTGAGGCTCCCATGCATAAGTATGCAATTCAACTTACGGTCGCTGGTGAACGTGACGGTGCATTATCTGGTTCTACACTTAAAGAGGCAAAATCTTGGGGCAAAGTAGATAGTTCATATGAACAAATGGTGTTTGGTGAAGCGACCATTACATTTCCTTTGCTTGTGAGTTATGCTTATCATAAAGGAAATTGGAAGAGAAGGGAACAAAGGAAATTAAATAAAATATTTTTTTAATTAACTTGCGTTGCATCAATCTCTACAAATATTTTGTATGGCACGACAAGCTGTTTTACATGGGCTGTTAAATTGGTTAGATGAAGAACTGAGCAATGCCCCTTACTGCCGTTTATTATTTATTGCTTCGTTGAGATCTTTAACAAAAGATTTTACATCAACACCGTGAACCGAAGCAATGTCGCTAAGTTTTTCAAAAGATGCTGCGATGCAACCAATGCATCCCATGTTATATTTTGCGAATACCGATACTATTTCAGGATATTTTTCTATTACCTCTTGTATATTCATGTCCTCTGTGATCTTGTCTTCTGCCATTTTTACACCTTTTTATTAGCCGCTGTTATATTATTAGGATATATAATGATTGCTCCACTCCTACAAGGCGAGGAGAAACCGGACGGAGAATCAGGATGAAAAAAACGCTAACCAATTCAAGAGGGTCCCGTCCGGTTGAACAAGCAAACAGAAAAGGTTGTGTAATTATTTAAATAGAAATATAGGTGCATTAAAAGTATTAGCTGGCTTTTACGAGCTTTTTAATTGGTATAAATTAATTACTCCGCCTTCTAAATGTCAAAAAGAACCTGCACATGCTTTGGCTTCTTGTTTTTAATCTCAAGCATATGATAAGTAACCGCTTTTATTTCTGCACCAATCTTATGTTTTGAAAGGTTAAATTTCTCTCCAAATATCTTTGCAGAAAGTTTCTTATTTTCCTCATCAAGCTCCACTTTGAAAAAACCGAATACGAGACCATTAGCACTGTTTAGAAACAAAAGTTCGGAAAGCCAGTCGACAAGAAGTTGCTCCAAGTCATCTGCTTGCAGTTCAATGCTATATTGGCCGATATTCTCTATTTTAGAGTTATCGGTAATAATATCAAACATTCCCTTTGCAGCATTTTCAAAGGCCTCTGCAAGATTTTTACCGAATGCTTTTATACAGACATCGGCGGTATGATCGATTAGCTCGTATTTCTTGTCCATCATCCATGGTAAATATTTATTTGTATAAAGACATACTCATTTGAAATGAATGTTGGCATACTATTCTCAGGCGGAAAAGATTCTGCATATGCAGCGTATCTAGCAAAAGAGCATGGGCACAATATTTCTTGTTTTATAACATTAATTTCTCAGAATCCAAGTAGCTATATGTTTCATACACCAAATATAGAACAAGTAGAGAAACAAGCAAATGCCGCAAGCATCCCGCTTATTGTCCAACACACCAAGGGAGAAAAGGAAAAAGAATTAATTGACCTTAAAATTGCAATTGAAAAAGCAGCAGAAAAGTATGAAATACAGGGCATAATAACAGGTGCAGTAGAATCTGCGTACCAAGCATCCCGAGTGCAAAAAATATGTAATGAACTTGGATTAGATTGTTTTAATCCTTTATGGCAAAAAGACCAATTTGAATTACTGGACGATTTAATAAGAGACAAGTTTGACGTGATAATAACAGGAGTTTTTGCTTATCCATTGGATAAATCGTGGCTTGGTAGAAAAATTGATAATAATTTTTTAAAAGACATAAAAGAATTAAACGAAAAATACATGATAAGTCCTGCTGGGGAGGGAGGAGAAATCGAGACGTTTGTATTAAATTGCCCTTTGT
>JAYEJG010000052.1:0-3627 GCA_034660435.1 Thermoplasmatota archaeon | reverse complement strand
CAGTTCCGTTCCTGGAACCTATATCGCAGTAAACTTGCCGCAGCAATTCTTAAGAATCTAAATTTTGAAATAAAGCCAAATTATGATGTTTTATACCTTGGTGCAGCTACAGGTACAACAGTAAGTCATATCTCAGACATAATAAAGAATGGGATTATTTTTGCAGTCGAGAACTCTGCAATTGCAATTAAAGACTTGATAAAAGTAAGCGAAAAGAGAAAGAACATCATACCAATTTTAGAAGATGCAAACCATCCTGACAGGTACAACTCCATTGTTTGCACAGTTGATATAATTTATCAAGACATATCGCAAAGAAATCAATCTGAAATTTTTATTAAGAATGCAAAAAGATACTTAAAAAAAGATGGTCAAGGGTTGCTTATGGTAAAAGCAAGAAGTATCGACGTATCATTAAAGCCAAAAGAAGTTTTTAAAATCGTATCTGATGAACTTGAAGGAAATGATTTTAAAGTAAAAAATGTAATAGAACTGTCACCTTATGAAAAAGACCACGCAGCAATTTTAGTTTCATTATGATTTTATCGAAACCATATTTATCGGATTGTTGCATTTGGGTAAGCGAACGATGCAGAAAAAAAATGATTCGAAAGTTTTAATTGAACTTTCAAAACTCATTATACCTTGTATACTAGGCTTGGGTGTCGTTGGTGCAGTTGGATTTTTACTGGGAACGGCGATGAGAATAAAATATTGGCCCCTTGTTTTTATGTATTTTTTCCCGCCACTAGGAAAAGAAACAGTTATTCCTTTGGGGATAGCATCTGGAATACATCCTATATTGATGGCTTCATCAATTGCATTTGTAGATATTATTGTTGCACTGTTTCTTGTGTGGAATTATGATCTTGCAAAAAGGATTCCATTGATTGGAAGTTTCATGATAAAAGTAGAAGAAAAGGGACATGGAATCGAAGACAAATACGCATGGATTCGCCCTCTGAGATTCATAGGGATCGTCCTTTTTGTAATGATTCCATTCCAAGGATCTGGGGGATTTGTTGGCTCAATTGTAGGACGTTTGATAGGAATGAGACCATGGACTACATTCATTGCAATTTCTACCGGAGCTGTAACAGGATGTCTCCTTGTTGCAACATTTTCAAACATATTCATTGAGCTTGCTAAAATAAATACTGTACTTACAGTTATTTTAATCGTTATAATTGCTGTAATTATAACAATATATTTTGCAGTCAAAAAACTAAAGAAGAAATGCAAGTGATTACAAAGAATACAAACGAAAAAGCAGAAAAATGGTTTTAAATTGTAATATTTATTTCTTCCAGCATCTTGTTTATTATATAAGACGGGGCATCTGAAAGCAAAGTCTTGTAAGGAGATGATGGGATTAAATCAGATTGGTTAATAAATTCTTCTGCATTCTTAACATGCCTTCTAATCTCATCAGTGAAGAACTCTTTGATTTCATCTTGATGTTTGATGAACTTTTTCTTAATTTCTCTCTTCTTAATAGTGCCTTTTAATATAGTCCCCTTCTCAAATCTATTTAAAATAGGAAGTATCACGCTATTTATCATTTCACCGTTTTTTAAATCTACAAGATCATCTGCCAACTGATAGGCAAGACCAACTTCCCGCCCATAATCTCCAAATACTTTGAGAATATCACCAGTCATATTTGCTTCCATTGCACCTGCTTTGCAAGCCGAAGAAAAAAGTACGGCAGTTTTTAGATATATAATTTCATCATAAATCTCAAAAATTTGTTTTTTTGTGAGTGATGCACTAGATTTAATATCTTTTTTGTTAAACTCCACTTCATCTATTTCCCCGCTTATTACATTCCCCCACGAGTTAACATATAAATCTGCAATTTCTTTCCCATGATCCAACGCAATAGTAAAACCTTTTGCGAGCATTTTGTGTCCTTCAAGTATAGCTCTTTTAGTGCCTACCTTCACATAATATGCTTTTTTACCTCTTCGCTTAACATCTCCATCTATTATGTCATCATGAACGAGTGATGCAGTGTGTGCCAGCTCGATACTAACAGATCCCTCTAATGACCTCTGATAATGTTTTTCAGATTCTTTTCCTTCTGTACAAGATTTGAATGTGAGTTGGGCAAGAACGGGCCTCAGGCGTTTTCCACCTTTTAAAATTGAGAGTATGTCTTTATCAGAAATTGTATCGGCTATTTTCTTTTCTAAATCACTTCGTGTTTTATTGAAGAAATCTTCTAAATCAGCATATTTATCTTCTTTCAAGCCTTGATTCCCCTGACTTTTACATATTGTCGATATGTATCATGAGTATATATTTAATCATTGCTTAATGCATTCTTTATATACTTTTTCATTATTTATATAATTTTGCAACAATATAAACCTCACTACTACTTTTTCTGGATGCTACAGGAGAAAATTTCTTTACTGCTTTGAATTTCTGTTTGACTTCACCGATAAGTTCGCCCATATCTTCACCTTCAAACACCTTACAGATGAAATTTCCGCCTCTATCCAGCAGCGATTCAGTAGCGTTCAATGCTTTTTTACATAAATATATGCTTCTTGCTTGATCAACAGAATAGTTTCCAGAAATATCTGGAGACATATCTGAAAGGACAACATCTGCCTTTTTGTTGCCGACTATTTCTGTTATTTTTTGTAGAGAAGAACTCTCAGTCATATCACCTTGTAGAAAAGTTGTCCCACTTATAGGGGCAATACGTAATAAATCAATACCTATTATCGTTCCACTTCCACCAACAAGTTCTTTTGTTACCTGACTCCAACCACCAGGGGCAGCACCGAGATCTATAACAATATCTCCCTCTTTCAAAACATTAAACTTTTTCTGGATTTGTTTAAGTTTAAAAGCCGAGCGGGCACGATAACCCTGCCGCTTTGCCTCTTTATAGAAGTGTTCACGTTTTTTTTCTTGATACCAACGAGTTGCCATAACGGGAAATTAAAGAATAATATCTATGTTTAGTCTCTCTGCAAGTTCTTTGTATCTGTTTCTTATCGTAACTTCAGTAACCCCAGCAACATCAGCTACTTCTCGCTGAGTTCTACGTTCACCACAAAGGATTGATGAAATGTAAATTGATGCAGCAGCTACGCCAGTTGGACCACGACCACTTGTAAGTTCCTTATCAGCTGCGTCTTTTATAATTTCTATTGCTTTAGATTGAACGTCTCCAGAAAGTTTTAGTTCACTACAAAATCGAGATATATAATCCTGTGGTGATGTTGGCATAAGCTTTAGGCCAAGCTCACGGGCAATAAATCTATAGGTTCGTCCTATCTCTTTTCTAGATACTCTTGAGGAACCTGCAATTTCATCAAGTGTTCTTGGAACATTACACTGCCTACATGCAGCGTATAAAGCTGCAGCAGAAACACCCTCAATACTCCTCCCGCGAATAAGATTTTTAAGAACAGCTTTACGATAAATCATAGCCGCTGTTTCACGGACGTTTCTAGGAAGACTCATTCCCGATGCCATCCTGTCAAGTTCTGAAAGAGCGAATGCTAGATTTCGTTCTGTAGCGTCACTAATTCTGATTCTTCTCTGCCATTTTCTTAAACGATATAATTGTGCACGATTTCTGGTTGGAATTGATTTACCATAAGAATC
>JAYEJG010000051.1:0-3637 GCA_034660435.1 Thermoplasmatota archaeon | reverse complement strand
ATTGATGATTATGTACAGTATAAGACTCCCATTATTACGCCTGTTGAACTTGATATTTTGTTGGGTAATAAAAAATGGGAAGATTATCAATTTGATGAGATAATTGGCCAATAAATCCTTCTTTTTTCTAATTGACTTTGCAACCTTTTAAGAAGTGGGCCCGAAGAGATTTGAACTCTTGACCTCCCGGTTATCAGCCGGGTGCTCCAACCAACCTAAGCTACGGGCCCTACTGGAACCACGTAATACTCTTTTAATATAAAAAGATAATTTAGGCTTAATCGACATCTTAATAGATAACTAACTGATTTCAGCCTAAGATGGATGTAGATAAAACAATTAAAGAACTCTCGCAAAATGAGAAAAAAGTGCTACTCACACTTGATAAGCTTAAAGGAAAAGCATCGCCAGAAGAAATCCTAAGAAATGGTGATTTCAGCCAAGAGGTAGAAGTGATGAATGCATCGTCTTGGCTTCGATCAAAAAAACTTGTTGTAATTGAAGACCACATCAAAACAGTCTATTCCTTGGGAAAAGAAGGAAAGCAGTTTATTGAAAAAGGATTGCCTGAAAAAAGAGCACTTAAATTAATTTCAAAGAAGAATGGAAAGTTATCATTGAGCAATCTATCTGAGATTTTAGATGCTAAGGAAGTCCCTGTAGCAATCGGTTGGCTTAAAAGAAATGGCTGGGCAAATATCAAAAAGGAAAAAGATACGATTTTAGAAATGACCGACAAAGGAAAAGATGCATTGAATTCTGAAACTGATGAAGAAAAAACCTTGAAGTTCTTAGAAAAACATCCAAATTCAGAAATTGATAAAGAAAAAGTAAGGGCCTTTTTGACAAGAAAGAAGGTCGTAAAAGAAAAGGAAATTATTACATGCGCAGTTGTTTTAACACCTGATGGGAAGAGAGTTATCGAGCAGGGAATAACAATTAATGAAGAAATTTCTCAAATTACATCGTCTGTCATTAAAAATGCCGAGTGGAAAAACAAAGAAATCAGACCATATGATATCAATGCATTTGCACCAGCAAAATATGGTGGAAAATCTCATCCTCTTGTTGATTTGGTTTCCAAGATAAGAAAGATATTTTTGGAAATGGGCTTTGAGGAGATCCAGGGAAATTATGTAGAGTCCTGTTTTTGGAATATGGATATGTTGTTTATTCCTCAGGATCATCCCGCACGTGAAATGCAGGATACATTTTATCTTAAAAAACCTTCAAAAATTAATATTCAAGATAAAGGATTGCTCGAGAAAATTGCAAAGGTGCATGAGAATGGTGGCAATACTTCATCCACTGGATGGGGCTACAAATTCTCAAAAGATGAAGGGGAAAGGGTACTGCTTAGAACACACACCACAGTAAACACCATTAGATACCTTTATAATCATCCAAAACCGTCTTGCAAGGTATTTTCAATTGGCCGGGTCTTCAGAAAAGAAAACATGGATTCTACACACATTCCCGAGTTTTATCAAATTGAAGGGATTGTTTATGAAGATGAATGTAACTTCAAGCAGTTGGTAGGTGTTTTAAAAGAATTTTATAAGAGAATGGGTTTTGAAAAAATAAGATTAAGACCAGGGTATTTTCCATACACTGAGCCAAGTATGGAAGTAGATGTGCTGTGGAATGGTAAATGGATGGAGCTTGGTGGCAGTGGGATATTTAGACCGGAAGTAACTGAGCCAATTGGAATTAAAGAACCAGTACTTGCATGGGGTCTTGGTCTCGAACGGCTTGCCATGTTAAAATTTGGATTAAAAGACATTAGAGAATTGTACATAAGCGATCTTGGCTGGCTTAAAAATAGATCCATCCTATGAATACAGAATTCTTTTGCCATAAAATTGTAAATTCTTTGTAAAGTAGTGCCGTAGAATTGGAGTTGCAGCTCTTTATAGGGGCGTGCAAGTGAAAAAGGCATCATAGAAAAGTATTTATGGTATGGATTATTACGCCCATCTGAAAGAATAGAGGTAAAAGTATCATATTTTCGTTTCTGCGGATTTTTGAGATTTTTGTTTTTATTCTTTAAATAAGTCCAGACTTCGTAGTCTGAGGAAGTGAAAACAAATGAAAGGAACAGTAAAATGGTACAATGCAAGAAAAGGGTATGGATTTATAGAAGGTGAAGATGGAAAAGAGATATTTGTTCACCGAACAGCCATCCCAGAAGATATAGCCCTTAATGATGGGGATCAAGTTGAATATGAAATAGAAGAATCGGACCGAGGGCCAAAGGCAAAAGACGTAAAGAAGGCATAAATTTCTTCTAAAAATCTATCAATTTTAAAATATTTTTTCAATAATAGAATTACAGAGTATCAGTGAAAGATATGAAATTTGAAGAACTTGATATAAACAGGAAACTCATAGATAAAATACGCGAGCAAAAATTCGAAGAAATGACCCCCATTCAGGAGAAGTGCATACCTGAGATTATTGGGGGAAAAGATGTTGTCGGTCAGGCCGAAACTGGTTCAGGGAAAACACTTGCATTTTGTCTCCCAATACTGGACAGAATTGTTCCTCAACAGGGACTCCAGGTAGTTGTTCTTACTCCAACTAGAGAGCTTTGCGTACAAGTATCAGATGTCTTCGTGGATTTTGGAAAGGCATTAGGAATAAAAGTTACGAGTGTGTATGGTGGCGTGGGCATAGAACCACAGATAAAAAACATACGCGTTTCTGAGATAGTTGTTGGTACGCCTGGCAGGATGCTTGACCATCTGCGCAGGAGGACGATAGATTTTAGAGATGTAAAATTTCTTGTGCTTGATGAAACCGATAAAATGCTTGAGATGGGATTTATAGATGATGTTGAGCAAATCATTCGTCATGTTCCGCAGAACAGACAAACTCTCATGTTCAGCGCAACAATATTGGGCAGTATTCACGGCCTGATGAATAGACATCTCAAGAATCCCTTAATTGTAAAAACTAAGTCATATGTAGATAATAACAAATTACATCAGGTCTATTATGACATCTACCAACAAAATGAAAAATTCTCTCTTCTTGTTCATTTATTAAACAATAACACGTCAGGCCTTTCGATTGTGTTCTGTGCTACACGGATAGAGTCTGATGCTGTTGCAAGGAATCTCCGGCATCATGGCATAAATGCCTCTGCAATACATGGTGGAATGACCCAGCACAAGAGGTTACAATCGCTTGATGCTCTGAAGAATCAGAAAACGGACGTTCTTGTGGCAACGGATGTAGCAGCCAGAGGTCTCGATATCAAGGATGTCACCCAGATCTATAATTATGATGTGCCAAAGACACCAATAGAGTATGTTCATCGTATAGGTAGAACAGCGCGTGCTGGAGCCGACGGTGCTGCGATTACATTGCTTACAAAACGTGACCATGATAACTTTAGACGAGTACAGAGCAACGATGATCTTGTGATAAAAAAAGCAGACATGCCAGAGTTCAAAAAAGTCTCTTTTGTTAGAAGGGCACCGGTTAGGCGAAGTAAAAGACCATACCGTGGACCACAACGGCAGCAACGCCGCCATTATTTTAGACGATAATAATTTCTCCGTATCACAATCTATTTATATCCAGTTTCTATCCTGATTTTCTCTTGTTTTTAACCACTTTCGGAACTACTACA
>JAYEJG010000050.1:0-3675 GCA_034660435.1 Thermoplasmatota archaeon | reverse complement strand
TCCAATTAAAGGAAATGCTACCTAAAGAGTTGTATGATAAAATTGTTGATATTGTTGATATAGACATCGACGACGAAAAGGAACTCTTAAAGAGATCTATCCACTTTATTTCAGAAAGAGAAAAGAGGCAAAGCCAAGAAACAGTTCAACAATTGAAAGGAGAAATACTTAAAGATGGACTTGCCGTCTACAGTGTCAAAGAAACACTAGACGCTGTAAAGAGTGGCAAAGTCGAGCTGCTTCTAATCCAAAAAGATTTCAAATTACACGGATGGATTTGTGAGAACTGCCAAGTCGTCGGTGAAGGAACTGAACAGCAATGTCCATATTGTGGAAAAAACACGTCAGAAGTAGATGTCTTAGAAGAAATTTTAGAGTTTGCACAACGAACAGATGCGGAAATCGAGTTTGTTGACTCAGAAGAACTAGCAGACCTAGGTCATATCGGAGCTATTCTAAGGTACAAATAAAAAGTCCTCATAATCTTTTTAAAATCTTAAGGGATGTGGGAGTCGGGTAAGCTATGAGTTTTATACTGGGAATAAGAAAAGAAGATAAAAACGAATGGGAAAGAAGAGTACCACTTGTTCCAAGACATGTAAAGGAACTAAAAGAAAAACACAATATAGAAACAATTGTACAAACTTCATCTATAAGAGCATATACAAAAGAGGAGTATGAGTCGATTGGTGCAAAGGTGCAAAATGATTTGTCTTCGTGCCCTGTTGTTTTTGCAGTAAAAGAAATCCCAAAAGAACTTTTTGAAGAAAATAAGACATATGTGTTTTTTTCTCATGTAATTAAAGGTCAAAAATACAATATGCCTATGCTGAAGGAGATGACAAATCTCAAATGCAATTTAATTGATTATGAAAAAATTGCGGATGACAAAGGGAGAAGACTTGTATTTTTTGGGAGATATGCAGGTCTTGCAGGGATGATTGACAGCCTTTGGACATTTGGTCAAAGAATGGAGTGGAAAGAGATAAATACCCCATTTAGAAAAATAAAACAGGCGCTCAAATACGAAAGCCTTGAAGAAGCAAAAGAAGAGATAAAGAAAGTTGGAGAAGAAATTAAGAAAGATGGGCTTCCAGATCTTATTGTGCCGTTGGTTGTTGGTTTTGCGGGATATGGCAATGTGTCAAAAGGGGCTCAAGAAATACTTGACTGCTTGCCAGTAAAAGAAATTTCTCCAAAAGAGCTTGAGGCGATTTATGAAAAACCATTAAATAATGTTGTATATAAAGTAGTCTTCAAAGAAAAAGACATGGTTGAACCTATTTTTGCAGAAAAAGAATTTGAGTTGCAAGATTACTACAACAACCCCGGAGTGTACCGTTCCATTTTTCAAAGATATGTTCCACGGCTTTCAATTCTTATGAATTGCATTTATTGGGACAAAAGATATCCTAGATTGATAACAAAAGAGTTTTTAGAAGAAAATTTTACGGGCCAGATACACCTTCAGGTAGTAGGTGATATTAGTATTGATGTAAATGGCGCAATAGAATTTACTGAAAAAGCAACAAATCCTGGGGATCCTGTATTCATTTACAACCCAATACGAGACAACACAATTGATGGTTTTGAGGGGAGTGGCGTTGCTGTTCTTGCAGTAGATACACTCCCATGCGAGCTGCCACGAGAATCATCTGAGGCATTTGGTGACTCGCTAATGCCTTTTGTAGAAGCAATTGTAAAAGCTGATTATACAGTTCCGTTCGAAAAGTTGGATTTGCCACCTGAAATAAAAAAAGCAATGATTCTTTATCATGGAAAACTAACTCCAGGTTATGAATACATGAACAAATTTTTATAAGGGGTTTTTATTTCCACCCTTGAAATTTTAGGGGTGAAAACAGACATGGCAAAAAAAGTACTAATTCTTGGAGCGGGGATGGTCTCTAGACCAATGGTAAAATATCTTTTTGACAAAACTGATTACCGAACAACAATGGCAAGCCGAACCGTCAGTAAGGCAGAAAAAATTATTGATGGTAATCCAAAAGGTACTGCAATTGAACTTAACGTAAAAGATGATGAACTGCTAGAAAAACTTGTTTCTGATTGTGATCTTGCTGTCAGTTTGCTCCCATATGTGTATCATCCAAAGGTTGCAGAGTTATGCATCAAACATAAAAAACAGATGGTCACCACATCCTATGTTTCTGATGCGATGAAGGCATTGGGCGAAAAGGCAAAGAACGCAGAAATTCTCATTCTAAACGAATGTGGCCTTGACCCAGGTATTGATCACATGAGTGTTATGAGGGTTATTCACAATATCGAGAAAAAAGGAGGGAAAGTTATAAGTTTCAAATCTTCAACAGGCGCTCTTCCATCACACGAAGCAAATACAAATCCATTTGGTTACAAGTTTTCATGGGCGCCTCGTGGGGTGCTTCTCGCATCAAAAAATCCTTCCAAATGGCTGCAAGATGGAAAAGAGGTATCTTATCCAGGTGAACAGCTATTTGAAAACTACTATATACAAGATGTTCCTGGCATCGGTTCATTTGAAAATTATCCAAATAGAAATAGTGTTCCGTACAAGGACATTTATGGCCTTAAGGACACGCAAACTGTTTATCGTGGGACGTTTAGGATGACTGGCTGGTGTGAAACAATGAGAGAAATTGTTGCACTTGACTGGTTAAACGATAAACCTATTAAGGATTTTTCTGGTGAAACCTATGGGGATATGACAAGGTATCTTGTTGATGCAGGGTCAGGCGATGATATTGTTAAAGCAACTGCAAAATATCTTGGCCTTGAAACCTATTCAACCGTTATAAAACGTCTTGAATGGTTAGGGTTATTCAGTGACAAAATACTTCCTAAAGATAAAGACAACCCTCTTGATTACATGAACGTACTTACATTGAAGAAAATGTCACTTTTGAAAGATGAAAGAGACATGATTGTAATGCATCACGAATTTATTGCAAAGTATCCTGACAAAAAAGAATACATTACATCAACTCTAGTCGACTATGGCATACCAAACGATGATTCGTCAGTTGCACGAACAGTATCAATTCCTACGGCAATTGCAACGAAGATGATACTTGAAGGTAAAATCAACATAACTGGTGTTCACATTCCAGTAATCCCTGAGATTTATAATACAATTTTAGACGAATTGGAAGAGATGAATATCAAATTCAGTGAAAAAGTAGAGACATTATAGTCTCATTTTATTTTTTTATATGCCTCTATTTTTTTTATATTTTGCAATTTATAGGGAGTAGTTGTTTGGTTTTTCCCGAACGTTTTCTGACAGTATATAAACTTTAGCAGATATAACTCCAAACTAGAAATAAAATTGAGTGATGAAATATGACGAGTATTAATTTGAAATTAAAAGGTATGATGCTTTTTGTCATCATAATAATTGTAAGCTTTGGGTATGCACTAACTGTACAAACAACGGTAGTGACTGGCGATCCAAATTCATATACATATGAACTTGTAAAGTTTTCTTCTTATGAACAGTTTAGTAATTTTTTGAATAACTGTTCTTATAATGATGATTATAACTATGGCAGCGGTTTTCGATCAACAAACATAGTACTTGCAGAATCTGCTGATATTGATGGCATTACTTTTGCTAGCAAAGGGGGGCATTCTGTTGAGTATTCTGAAACAAACATACAAGTTGAAGGAGTGGGC
>JAYEJG010000049.1:0-3702 GCA_034660435.1 Thermoplasmatota archaeon | reverse complement strand
AAATGGGCGCTGCAAACTCCGTTTTAATAAAGTTAAATCAAATTGGAACTGTAACTGAGACGCTTAATGCAATCAAAATGGCACATGACCAAGACTGGACTGCAGTGGTAAGTCACAGAAGTGGAGAAACGGAAGACAGTTTTATCGCAGATTTGGTTGTTGGAACTAGCGCTGGCCAGATAAAAACTGGTGCACCAGCACGTAGCGATAGAAATGCTAAATATAACCAGCTCATAAGGATTGAAGAAGAACTTAGCGATGGCGCAGAGTACCCTGGTGCGGATTTTAGGATGGGGCATTTAGCGTAAACGTTTTTAGACGTTTCTATATATCGGCAATTGGGAAATTATTATGAAAATACTGATTACAGATAAAATGGCTGAAGAAGCTATACGGCTTTTAAAAGATGCAGGTCACAATGTTACTTTTGATGAAATGGATAACAATACTCTTCTAAAAGAGATTGTGAACTATGATGCATTGATGGTTAGAGGAAGGACAAAAGCAACTACTGAAATTATAGACGCTGGAAAAAATAGCCTAAAAGTAATTGGCAGAGCAGGAATTGGCGTTGACAATATAGATGTTAAAACTGCTGCAAAATATAAGATTCCTGTCGTCAACGCACCAACGGGCGCAACAGCTAGCGTCGCTGAACTTGCCATTGGACATATGCTAGCACTCTCAAGACATGTGGTAAAAGCAGATTTCACCATGAAAAAAGGCGAATGGGCAAAAAAGAAGCTTAAAGGAAATGAGTTGGGTGGTAAGGTACTTGGCCTTATCGGTACCGGAAACATTGGAAAAATGACCGGAAAATTGGCTCAAGCATTTGGTATGGCCGTTATTGGCTTTGATCCGTTTATTTCAAAAGAAGATATGAAAAAAGATGGTGTTGAAAAAATTGAAAATCTCGGAGAACTAATGAGAAAATCAGATTTTATATCACTTCATCTACCCCATATACCAGCAACTCATCACATTGTAAACGAAGAAATGATATCTAAAATGAAACCAACAGCATATATTATAAATTGTGCCAGAGGTGGAACTGTTGATGAAAAAGCATTATACAACGCTCTTAAAGATGGTGAGATTGCTGGTGCGGGAATGGACGTTTTTGAAAATGAGCCGCCGACAGACAGCCCATTGCTAGAACTTGAAAACGTTGTTTTAACACCACATATTGGTGCCAACACAAAGGAAGGGCAAATAAAAGCAGGAACTGTTTGTGCAGAACAAATAAATAAAGTACTTGCTGGAAAAGAACCTGATTTTTGCGTGAATAAAAAGATGATGTAAAGGAAAACTATAACTACATATGGATAGTTTATTTCTTCAATGAAAAACTTGGGGAAAATCGTCGATAAAATTGAAAAGGGCATTGATGACAAAGACAAGGTACGTGAGAAGGCACTAAGATCGTCCCGCGATATCATTATCTCTTGCAGAAAAGCAATTCAAAACGTCCACCAGAATTTAATGGGAGAGTCCAAGAAAAACATCAAAAAAGCATCAAACAAACTTTTAGATCTTTACAAAATAACAGAAGGGCATCCTGAACTTTATCATGCAGGTTTTGTAGAAAATGCATCTCAAGAATTAGTTGAAGCGCAATGTCTTTACAATATAATGAAAAAGAAGGATCTGCCCGACCCGGATGATTTGCAGACAACTTACAGCTCTTATCTTATGGGACTTTGTGATCTAGTTGGGGAACTCAGAAGAACTGCACTTGATTGCATAAGAGCGGGCAAGACAAAAAAGGCAGACAAATACCTCAAAATGATGGAAGAGATTTATGATGTTATAATCAGATTTGATTATCCATCAGGACTTATTCCAATAAAGAAGAAACAAGACAGGGTAAGAGGGATGATTGAAAAAACTCGTGGAGAACTTGCTGTTGCTAGTTGCGAACGGCGCATTGAATATCGTACGGATGAATTTCGTGGGATGATTGACAGGTTGAATGGAACTAAGGGAAAAACATCAAAAGATGTGAAGAAAGATAGTGACTTGGATATAGACGATGTCTGGTAGATTATCAAAAGATGTTTTCTTAAAGAATATCCGATAAAGTAGAGGATGACACGTTTTTGTAAAACAATGTTTTGTTTTCTCCTATAGACAAACGATATGCTTATAAAGGACCTTTATATACTTCAGGAAGAAGACCCTTCAAAACTATAATACTCAATAATACACGCAAATTTCACAAAAATTGGGTTTTATGAAAAATGGGAGGAAAAAGTATGGTAGAAGTAAAAGTAGAAAACATAGTAGCATCCACATCTTTTGCAGATAAGTTAGACCTAGATGTAATCGCGCAATCTTTAGAAGAGGCCGAATATGAACCGGAGCAATTTCCTGGATTGGTATATCGTATAAAGGAACCAAAGACTGCGACACTTCTTTTCAGAAGCGGAAAAGCCAACTGTACTGGTGCAAAGAATATCGAAGACGTAAGAACAACAGTAGATATTATTTCAGAAAAATTAAAAAAACTTGGCGTGGACGTTTATAAAGATCTTAAAATTGTAATCCAAAACATTGTAGCAATTTCTGATCTACATACAGATTTAAACCTTAATGAAGTTGCAATGGGGCTTGGACTCGAAAATATCGAATATGAACCGGAGCAATTTCCTGGATTGGTATATCGTATAAAGGAACCAAAGGTAGCAATGTTATTATTTGGTTCCGGTAAAATTGTCTGTACTGGTGCAAGACAAACATCAGATGTTTCAAAAGCAGTAGAAAAGCTATCCGCAGAACTTAGTTCGTTGGATCTAGTAAGGAAAAAGTGAATTCTTTCTTTTTCTCTTTTTTATTTGATATAGAAGCAATCGCCGCTAGTAATTTTTTTATGCTCGCCTGAACCTGTAGTCACCATAAGAAAGCCAGATTGATCAATATCAACGGCTTTTCCATTTATCTTTCCAGAGGGAGTGTCAATACATACCTGTTTTCCAATAGTGTCTGAATTTACTTTCCATTCTTTCAATAAGAGACCATACTTTTTTTCAACAAAAAAGGTGTAGGTCTCACTCAAATTCAATAATAATTTTTTAAGAAAAGCATGGCAATCTAGTTTTATACCAATCTCGCGAGATATTGAAGTTGCATTAAATTCATTTGGAAGTGCATCTACCTCGACATTAAGATTTATGCCAAATCCAAGTACAACGTAGTTAAGTCTATCTTTGCTTGACTCAGACTCAAGGAGGATACCGCATACTTTTTTACCGTTAATAAGTACATCATTAGGCCATTTTATTTTTACATAAAGATCGCAGATAGAGGTTATTGTTTTACAAACAGATAATGCTGCAAAAAGTGGGAGAAGAGTTGCTTTGTCTGGCTTGCATCTAGGTCTCAAAATAATCGAAAAATAAAGTCCACCTTCTGGCGATTCCCAAACTCTATTGAATCTACCCCTACCATTACTCTGAGTTTTTGATATAACAACAGTGCCTTCAATTTTTCCGTCTTGTGCTAGTTCTTTTGCCTTTAAATTTGTTGAAGAGAGATCGTCAAAAACAATAAAACATTTTATTAAACTCACATCTAGGTTCTTAGAAAAATTAAGAGTTTTTTCTACAAAATTTTCTTCTTTCATTTTTTAATATTAGAGCCATTTGCAGCCATGATTACCGCTTGAACTGCAGCCATCGCAGCAGCAGTTTTAGGGGCAGATGA
>JAYEJG010000048.1:0-3764 GCA_034660435.1 Thermoplasmatota archaeon | reverse complement strand
GGTCCAATATAGACCATCTAATAAGTCGAGGAAAAACTACTAGTCGAGTTTCTGACAAAGGAATGGAAATATATGGGAGAAAAATTAAAAGTTGGTGTTTTAGCATCTGGGAGCGGTACTGATTTACAAAGCATTATTGACGCATCTGAAAAAGGCATGATTGATACAGACGTTGTTGTGATAGTAAGTGACAACAAAGATGCTTTTGCACTTAAAAGAGCGGAAAAGCATGGCATAAAAGCATTTTTTGTTGATCCTAAGGGGAAAAATGGGGCAGATCATGAAAAGGAAGTGAACGCAGTCCTAGAAGACAACAATGTAAATCTTGTTGTCGGCGCAGGCTATATGAAAATACTTTCTCCTACTTTTGTCAAGAAATGGTACGGAAAACTCATCAATATTCACCCTGCTCTTCTTCCTTCATTTAGAGGAGTAAACGGCCAGAAAGACGCACTAGATTATGGTGTAAAAATCTCTGGTTGCACAACACACTTCATGGATGAACATATGGACCATGGACCAATTATTTTACAGGCAGCAGTAAAAGTATTACCGGATGATGACCGTGATAAATTAGCGACTCGTATTCTTGAAGTTGAACACCAAATACTGCCAAGAACAATACAGCTTTTTGCAGAAGGAAGGCTGAAACTCGAAGACAGGAAGGTGAAAATTCATCCTGGAGATTCGTGGAGAGATAAATACAAGACAATAGAAGGAGTACTTTATTCTGAAGGATATTAGTGTCATACTTATGGATTTTAAACAATCTCTGGAATGGCTATATGATTTACAGAAATTTGGGATTAAACCAGGCTTAGAAAGAATAAAATATATTTCAAATGAACTTGGAAATCCACAAAATGATTATCAAGTAATTCATGTAGGTGGTACTAATGGTAAAGGTTCAGTCTGCAGATACCTTGAACAAATCTTGACTCATGGCGGATACAATGTTGGTCTTTATACATCTCCCCATCTAACACACGTTTCAGAAAGAGTTGTTGTTGGCAAAAAAGAGATTTCTGAAAGTGAGTTGATTTTGCTTGTCAAAAAATTGAAACCTATTGTAGAAAAAATGATTGAAAATGGAGACCTGCCTACGTTTTTTGAGGTGCTTACTGCCATTGCATTTCAGTACTTCAAAGAAAAGGAAGTTGATTTTGCTATAATCGAAGTTGGACTTGGTGGTAGATTTGATGCAACAAATATAGTAAAACCTACTGCATCAGTAATCACCAATATCTCCCTTGAACATCAAGATGTACTTGGAAACAGCATTGAAAAAATTGCCTTGGAAAAAGCAGGAATTATAAAAGATGAAATACCAGTCATTACTGCTACAACAAGTAAAGCTTTCAAGATTATCGAAGATGCTTCGAAAAGAAAAAATTCCTTTTTAACTCATGTTACTAACGACGGTTGGGAAAAAATAAATGCGAAGTTAAATAAACAGGAGTTTTTAATCAAAAGTTTGATAAAAAATTATTCTGTAGAAACATCGATGCTTGGCACTCACCAGGGAGAAAATATTGCAATTGCTATTGGAACTATTGAGAATCTTCAGATGAATGGCACATACATTACCAATGAAGACATATGCAATGGAATCAAAAATACAGTAAATCATGGCAGAATGGAAATAGTTAGTTACGCACCTCTAATTTTAATTGACGGTGCACACAATCCTGCTGGAATCGATGTCTTAAAAAATGCATTAAAAAACGATTTTGATTTTGACAAACTGATACTTGTTTTGGGGATTTTGTCAGATAAAGACATTGGCAAGATGGTTTCAATAATTGTCCCAATGGCACATATCACAATATTAACAAAATCAAAAAATAATAGGGCATGTAAACCCTCGGAAATGAACAATATAATTAAAGACTCGGGATTTGAAAAAGAAGTTGTAATAAAAGAGGATATTACAGATGCTGTAGAATATGCAAAGAAAATTGCAACAAAAAAAGATCTGATATGCATAACAGGTTCTCTTTTTACTGTTGGAGAAGCAAGAGAACATCTTGTTAAAAACGCTTAGAAATATCTTCTCTGCAAATATTTGATATAGAAAAACCGTATATCGTTTTCTGTGACAGAACATAATCTACACATACTTGATGTCAAAACTCTCAAAGATGCAAAGGCCGAGATACAAAAGATAGGCAGTGATCCGCAGGGTATAGACATCATGGCACCCAAGGCTATTTTGAAGGTTATCAAACTTGAAGATGTGGTGCTTCAGGACGCCGTTATAATCAAGCAAGATATGCTTTCCATTGGAGGGGAGGTTGCTGTACCAAAAAACACTTTTGGGACTCATGAAGAAACTGGAGATATTCTGGTTATTGGAACCTTAAAGCAATTGAATGATCTTGTTGAAAAATTAGGTAGGCATTATTCCAGACTCGGAAATATTGCACATGAAATTGAAAACATTCTAAAGGAAGTTAAATGAATATGACGAATTCCAATGAACGGCTCCTTGAACTTGGCAAAAAAACAATTATAATGGGAATTCTAAATGTAACTCCGGACTCCTTTTCTGATGGTGGCAAGTACGTTTCAGTTGACGGTGCTGTAAAACGTGCTCTTGAAATGGAAAAAGAAGGTGCAGATATAATTGATATAGGCGGAGAATCTACACGACCAGGTGCCAAAGCAATTACACTTGACGAAGAGATGAATAGAATAATTCCAGTGGCGACAGAACTTGTAGAAAAAACAAGCATCCCAATTTCAATTGATACATACAAATCTAAAATTGCAAAAAATGCCATTGATATTGGAATTGACATGATAAACGATGTGACCGCACTCCGAGGCGACAAAAAACTTGTAAATGTTGTTGCGGAGTATGACATTCCAATTTGCCTAATGCATATGAAGGGAAACCCAAGAAATATGCAAACTGACCCAAGATATGATGACATAATGGTTGAGATTAAATCATTTTTAAAAGAGAGAGCGGAATACGCAGTTTTTAACGGCGTTGACAAAAACAACATAATTGTTGATCCGGGCATTGGTTTTGGTAAAAGGACTGGACTGGGGACAGAAGATAATTGCGAGATTTTGAAACGACTTTCCGAGCTAAAAGATCTTGGTTATCCCATCCTCGTTGGCCCTTCAAGAAAAACATTTATCGGAAATATTTGTGGATGGGGGGAACCATTACCTGCAGAAAACAGACTTGAAGGCAGCCTTGCAGCAGCCGCAATTGCTGTTATGAACGGTGCAGATATAGTACGCGTTCATGATGTAAAAGAGACAAGAAGAGCGATTGACCTCGTAGATTCGATTATAAAAAACAATACTAAAAGTTTTATAAAGGTAAATAATCACCAGGGTCAAAAAAAGTTCAGTAAGCATTAGTAAGTATTTTCAATACATCTTTTTTACCTAATTTTTTGAAATTACCAACAGGGCCAAACATAACAGTCTTTTTTGCCATTTCTTCCAACATATCTTCTTTTACACCTACTTCCTTTAGCGTTTTAGGCATTCCAAGACTTTTGAAGAACTCTTTTGTTTTTTCTATCGACTCTCTTGCAAGTTTCATGTTATCAGTGCCATTGAGATTCCAGATATTTTTTGCGTATTCTGCAAACTTTGGTACGGTTTTTTCATCTAAGACATATTCCATCCAAAAAGGAGTTAGAATCGCAAGACCTATTCCATGGGTTACATCATATAATGCACTTACCGAATGCTCTATCATATGTGTTGCCCAGTCGGTAATTTTACCATAGCCAATGAGA
>JAYEJG010000047.1:0-3782 GCA_034660435.1 Thermoplasmatota archaeon | reverse complement strand
TTTCTTCCTGCAATATGTCTATGAATCGTCTTTCATTCATGGTAATTAATATATAATACAATACCTTATTAACTTTTTGTTTGCATATTACCATCAAAAATGATATGTTTTGGCAAATAAAAAGGACAACTCTAGTTTAACCATAGACCAAAATTACCCATTTACCGTTCATAAAACCACTCAAACATGTCTCTGCGGAGTTTTGACATTCGTCCATCTGGATGCGTAAAAACAATCCCTTCAACGTATCCCTGTCTATTCCCAAGCATAGATGAAAACAACGACATCAAATCATCCTTGAACCATTTTGAAATGGCATCAAAATTTTTGGGATATCTGCCCCATGATTTGTATCTTAAATGTTCCTTACAAAATGTCTCAAAAGGTAACCAGCGAGGCTCTTTTAGGTTGTAAAGGTTGCCATTGATTCTACCACCAACCAACTCACCAAAATGCTGACCATCTGGTAAGTTGCAGTATCCGCGATCAAAAGAATTCAATAACCCCTTTGCAATAACAGAATTTCCCTTTGAAAAGAAAGGAATGTGGTTCTTTCTATTCCAGATACCTATTATCTCGCCACCATCAATAAGTATTGATACATTTGTCCCGTTTATCTTTTCAATTGCCATTACAAGATTGTCTTCAAACACCCATTCATATCCTGGGTTTGTTTCTGGCGTAACAACATATCTGTTGTCTATCATTTTTCTGACAAATGGACTTTCCAATTTTGGCATGTCTTTAACTTTCATTTAAATCCCCTGATTTATATTATATTAGTAAAATTACAACGTGTTTTTACCTTATAAGCCATATTGAGAGATCGTTTAAACTACTCACGTAACCAATCTTTTACTTTTTTCTAAGCCATTGCAGTTGCGGGTGTTCTGGTAGATGAATTTCAAGGCTATTCCCCCATAAAGAAATAATCGCTCTGGTAGGAATCCTGATTTCTCTATTGCCCAGCATGGCTGTCAACCAATTCCTTAAAATGACTTTGTACACATTTATAAGCTGTAGAGATTTTTTACACCCTATTTTATAATCCCAACCACAAAAAAACAATCCATAAAAGTTTACTTTCTGAAGTACTGTTGGATACATCCATTTTTGGACCTGAAATACTTACTTCAGATTACATTAAAGTTAAAAATGAATACTTCTACTGTGTCAGTATCTGTTAGTCCATCTTCATCATATGCAATTACTTTTATCTCGTGTTTGAAAAATACTGTTTCATCCCATGTCCAGTTGTAAGGTTTTTCATAGTCGGTATGCTTTAGTCTATTTTACCTCAACACGCCGTCATTCTTCCAATTTTTGTTGAATGGTTCTTAGTTGGGCAAGATATTCAGGGATGGAAATGTTAGCTTGGCGGAGGAGTATACGGGCAATGTCCCCTTTATCATTAGTTCTCCCAATAAATTTTGGTAAACGACGAAGTATTATTTTGTCCCAATTGTCAGTTTTTTTGATGATTTCAAGAACTTTGCAAAAATTACTGCCGGTAAGGAGAACGGCAGCATCATACCTGTTTTTGTAATCTGCAGGCAATCCAAGTTTGTTGGCGGTGAGGTATTCCATCTCAGGGACTGTTGCCTGAACAGATCGATGTTTTCCATGAGAAACAACCATTTTTTTGGTTGTTTTTTCAAGGTCGAATTCAAAGTAATGATTTGCATCTATCTCATAAATCCGTGGTGGTGAGATCTCTATGCGTATTTGAATATCTTTGAAAAATGAGGGAGTGCATGAAACCTTTGAACTTGGCTGATAAGGCTTGTAAAACTGGATGCCCCAATCTTTTTCTTCTGAAAACATAAGGTTTTCCTTAACAAGGAGGTCGTTGACTATTTTAATATTCTCAGGTGTTGCTACAGCATCAACATCCAATGTATATCGAGCATGTTCAAGTGATTTTGCAGTGTAGGACCGGACTGCCCAGCCACCTATTACTACTATATATTTTTGTATTTGCTGTAAAACATCCAATGACTGGTCTTCTATATCATCTTTAATCTGTTTAGGTAATTGCTCTATATCAACCATTTATCACAGTTCTCCTCTAAGAGTATGACGGATTGCACCGATATCGATATAAATGTCCAGATTCCATTTTTTTTCGTAAGGAATAACCATTTTCTCTTTTCCATATTTTTTTTCTGATTCAAGCCATATTTTTGTTTTTTTATTCTTTTTTTCATTGTAAAACTTTTTTATAATTTTTTGTGAAACAAGTTTTTCATTAAAGTCATGTATGATATCTAAATAGCATCCAACAACATTTGTCTCATCTTTTTCTTTAGCAATCTTAAGGAGTTTTTTCATATCTAGCCGTCCTGTTTTTAGAAGGAGGATACAGGTTTCTTCGACACCATGGCTAGTATGAAGGGCATTGATGAACACGTGTTCAGGTGTAATATTTGCGAGGCTGTGAAAAATTTCAAGGAATTCTTGATGTGGTATACTGGTACTGGTATTATGAATATGTGTTGTATCATGGTTGTTATGGAGGTATTTACGGATTGTTTCAGGTGTTGCATATGTTTCTTTGATGGTTGGATAGCCGCTTGTAGTAATAGTTTCTTGTTGTTCAGGTTGATGTAGTTCATGCAATCTGTGGTTTACAGGATGATCAGTGAGATGAATGACAAGGGGTTTTTCACAAGTAATTTTTGCCAGACCCGTGTTTTGAAGTGTTTTGAATGTCTGAAGAATGGTTTGATAGTGATATTTTGTTTGTTTCTGGCATTTTTTTATGTTTATCTGTTGGTGTTGATGTAGGCATTGCCAGATTTGGTGGAAGCTCTTGCAATCAAATATTTTAGGGGCAATGCCATTGATGAAAGCGGTAAAGTAAAGCTCTGCGGTTTTAGATGCTTTATATCTGCTGCTAAGTGCAATGGTTGTAGTTTCCTTCCTATTGATTTTTATGATAAGTTTTTGTTTATAGAGTTTAGACACTGCTTTGTATACTGCCTTTGCAGTATAGTCTGTGGTTTGGATAAGTGTTTTAAGACTGATAGGAGCAATAGCCGCTCGGATGATGATTTCATGTTTTGCATTCATGATAATTCACTTCAATTTTGTTTTGTGTTAGTCCTATTTTATATTAATGGTAGTAATAGTATTTATAGTATTGCTATTTTTTGTATAAAATAGCAGGGTAAAAAGAGAAATGATTGGAAATTCTTATTCAAAATGAGTAACAATATATATGTTATAAATCTAAACCACGTACTTCAAAGTATATTTAGATTAAAAATGAATACTTCTACTGTGTCAGTATCTGTTCGTCCATCTTCATCATATGCAATTACTTTTATTTCGTGTTTGAAGAATACCTTTTCATCCCATGTCCAGTTGTACGGTGCTTCATAGTCTGTATATCTAGGTGCTGTTTCGTTATCTATATAGAATTCCACTCTTTCAATTCCTGTATCATCAGTAGCATTTGCCGTTATGTTTATACTTCCTAAAATCACTGTGAAAGGCAGATCTGGAAATAGATGTAATTTCCCGAAATAGAGGCCACCTACAGGTGCTGTAATGTTGATAACAGGCGGTTCTAGTTCTACTTGACATTCAGTAGTAAATGTCCACGTATCAGATCTTGTTTCAAATTCTGAGTCGTTTGCAACTGCATACCAATGGTAGGTTGTATTATAACCCAGGCCATGCCATACTATAAACGCCATACTTCCATTAGCAACGCTCGTAACAGTACCTAGAAGGCCGTCGTCTGATGCATTATAGAAGGATACGTTCATTGCATCATT
>JAYEJG010000046.1:0-3837 GCA_034660435.1 Thermoplasmatota archaeon | reverse complement strand
TCTTTAGTATTCTCAACGACAGTTCTCTCACCAACCTCGGCATTCATGGATCTTTCACCCATGATTCTACCAGTCTTTGTAAACAACTTACCATCAACCTTGTTTTCAAGAATTTTCAAAAGCTCCAAAGGATGTCCCGTTGCCTCAACAACAATTTTTGATTTTACACACAAAGGATCAACATGCAAACCAGCCATTTCAACAGTGCTCCAATTTACAACAACTCCACACACACCATTCTTGTTAACCATAACATCTTCAACAGACATGCAATTGAATATCTTAGCACCAGCCTTCATGGCATTTGAACAAATCGTTGAAACAGTCTCAATTGAATCTGCGGTATAATACCCCTCTTCATATTTCTCAGTATTAACTCCAAAACTATCAAGTATTTCTCTACCTTCCTCGCCGACAACAATTTCATTGAACAGCATTCCACCGCCCCACATGCCACCACCAATTGAAAGTTTCCTTTCAAAAATAGAGACTTTTATTCCATTTTTTGCCAGATGATATGCAAGCGTAAGGCCAGCAGGTCCAGCACCAGCAATTATTACATCTTGATCAAGGTTGTCTATAAATTTTTTTGTAAATCTTTCAACAATCGCTCTTGTTATTGTTTTATCCTTTAATTTCATTTCATTTCCTCTATAATTTTTATAACCTTATTTACAACATCCACTGCGTTTTTACCCAAAATATACGCACACGGCTCGATACCAAAATCGCCCTTATGAAGTAAAATGTCAATATCCATTCTGTCAAAATCTAACATAAAATCCTTTGATAAATATTCATAATTCATTTTTGTTTTGTCCGGTTCTTTTACTATTGCAACATTCATTATTGCATTTATGCCTAGTTTATTTTGAAGATCGAGCAGAAGAGAAGAAAGATGTTTACTTTTGCCAAATCTAATTCCATTCATGCTAGAAATGATTCCATCAACAAGCACTAGGCCATTTGCAAATGATGCGACATCATCAGAATTTCTTGCATTTTCCTTTGTCATTGCGATATTAACTTTTACTTGGGGTTGTAATTCTCCCATATCTGTTCCCTTTAACTCAAGAAAAGACTTAGTTAGATTGTCGATTATCTTGCTGTTTTCATCATAAATTATTTCATTTTTATTTGCAATATAATAGTTCCCTTCAAAGATCTCTTTTGAAAAAGTAACACATGTTTGAAAGTGTGCTTTATCGTCATCTAACACTCTTTTACAAATTGCATGTGCAAGCTTTTCTATATTTTTTGGAATCTTTCCATTTGAACTGCAATAGTTACTTACCATGGGTTGAGAAAGGCCAAGAAGTTGTGAAATTTTTGATTGTTCCATTTTGTTTTCATAAAGAATCTTTGCAATTGATTTTTTTAGGAGGGCTTTATTTTCTTCCCCAACAATTACTGTTTCGATTGCCATATTAATTGTTTATCGATAGCTATTAGTCATTTATAAAGACTTCTAAATTTGAAAATAGATGATTTATATACATAATTGAATACCTGCTTGTGCTAAATGTAAGAAAATTTCAACCAACTGACACATTTGCTGTAATAAAAATAGCATCAGATTCGCTCCCAGAAATATATAATCCAAGTATTTTCAACTATTTTTACGAGTCCTATCCTCAAGGATTTATAGTTGCAGAAAAAAACCATAGCATTGTTGGATTTATAGTTGGAATAAAACCACAACATCATTCAGCTAGAATACTTATGCTTACTGTATCGAAACTGTATAGAAGAAATGGGATTGGTGCAAAACTTCTCAAAAAATTTTTACAAGAAATGATTAATGAAAATATAATGGACATAGAACTTGAAGTACGGACAGATAATGAGAATGCTGTGAACTTCTATCTAAAAAACGGTTTTAAAATAATAGAAAAGATCAGTGGCTTCTACCAAAATGGAGAAGATGCATATCTATTGAAGCTCAATCGTTAGTGTTATTGAATGTTTCCTTTTCTTTGTTGGTCATAAACCTCTCTGACATCTGTTCAAGCCTGCCAGATATCTTTTCAAGACCACAATAACTGTTATTTGAAAGCAGTTCTGCTATTCCCTGACTTAAGGCAAATACCGCTAATTTATGCTCTCTTTTAGATTTATAAACTTGATACGGTGTGATATCTAATGTATCATACTTCTTGAATTCTACTCCCCCATTATGTTCAACTATATCCTCCAAATGAGTTTTCAGTTGAATAAGGAACGTGTGAAGTTGTATAAGCTCGTCTTTCTGCATTATATTCTTCCACCATTGCAAAATGATACTTTGAAATAACAAAAATGCTTTTTATTTCTTTCTGCAAGGCATTTATATATTAGTTCTTGATACGGGGCTGAATCCATCAAAGCTAATGTAACAATTAAGAAAAAATAATTAAAAAAAGGATTATTGCAAATCCTTTTTGGTTAAGACTTTTACTGATAATGGTTTTTTGACAACATTCCCTATTTTTATTCCAACAATTTCTTTGACATTCTTGTTGTTTGCAATATCTAAAAGCCTTTGTGTTACTATACCGTCAAAAACGACTGTTGAGATGTTGTTACTTTTCTTTAATATATCAGTAAGTTCACGAACAGGTATTTTTTTGATTTCTTTGTCATTTTTATCGAAGAGTACTGCTTTTAGAGAACCTGAAATGTCACTAAGGATGTTACCGTAGTTTTTCTGCTTTTCAGTAATAATTATCTCTTGATTTTCATTCTTTGGCTCTTCTATTCTCTTTTGTTCCTGTTTAGGTTTTTCTTGTTGTTGTTTGTCTGGTCTTTGCTTCTGTTTTTCCTCGGGTTCTTTCTTTTCGATTTTTATATCATACATTTCAGCATATTGTTCTGCAGGAATTTTGTTTTTCAATGCTTTCATAATTAGTTTTTGAGGAATTTCTTCAACTTCCCTAGTTTGTGGAGCTCTTGCAACAAAGTCAACATCGGCTGTTTGCAAAAGTTCTTTTAGGATTAATTCTCCACCACGATCTCCATCAACAAAAGCAGTCGTGACTCTTTCTTTTGTAAGTTCTGTTACAGATTTTGGAACATTTGTTCCACCAACTGCAATAGAATTTTTAATTCCATATTTAAGAAGGTTTATCACGTCTCGCCTTCCTTCAACAATAATTACCGCGTCACTTTTTTCGATGTTGGGACCCGCAGGACAGCGATCAGGACCGTAGTTTGTAATCTCCTCTACTTGAACTGCCTGTCTAACAGTATCTGCAATGCTACTCCCTTCGATTTTCCCCTCTTCCATTACTTTATTTAGCAGTTGTTTCGCTCGTTCAATTACTTTTTTCCGGCGGACTACTCTTACATCCTCTACTTCTTCTGCAGTAATCGTTGCCTTGCATGGACCAACTCGGTCAATGCTTTCAAAAGCTGCTGCAAGAATTACTGTTTCGACTTTGTCAAGCGATGTTGGAAGTGTTATTACTCCCTCACTTTTACCATTCTTAGATTCTAATTCAACTTCTATTCTACCCACACGCGCAGATCTTTGAAGTTCACGCAGGTCTAACTCATCGCCGAGAAGACCCTCGGTTTGACCAAATACTGCTCCGACTACATCGGATTTTTCAATAACACCATCTGCTTTAATGTGGGCCTTAATCATATATTTTGTCGTTGCTGGATCAATTACCATATTTTTCACCTTTTATCTATTTATTTTGTTAGTTTCTCGAAAAACAGCACCTTTATCCACTCTCTAGCAAATAATAGGCGATTAACCTTTTACTTCATTGATATTTACTTTATTCCTTTGCATTTCAATCGTTAAGTGGTTAAATGTGAATTAATCATCAATTTTGACTAATTGCACCCAGT
>JAYEJG010000045.1:0-3845 GCA_034660435.1 Thermoplasmatota archaeon | reverse complement strand
TACAAGAAGAAATGCAACAAAAGAGGAGCAAGGATGGAGGGCTTCTTCGGACGGGTGAAAAACACTACACTTTTAGATGACCGTCCATGTAAACGTGGGTGGAAAGGAATGTTGTTCCGTGTGGGAACATCTATGCTTGCATTGGTTTTTGCCGCTCTTGTAAGGTTGCAGAATGGTGTAACAAACCATCTGACAAATGTTACCTATATCACTTAACAGATGGCGCTGGAAGTCACCTGAAAGAAGCGGTGGCTTCCAGGTATTGAATATTTTTTTATGATATATTTTAGGATGAGGTGATGTGAAATGATAAAATAAAGTTTTCAAAACGGGAAATCTTTAATCCCGGTAGTATATAAGGGGTTTTAAGGGGTAATCTTTTTAAATGCTTCTAGTATTTGGTGCTTCTACTGTAGGTAAGATATGGTGAATAAAATTGAAACACACTAGATACGAAAAAGCACGAATTATTGGTGCTAGAGCATTACAAATATCGATGGGCGCTCCATCACTCATTAAAATACCAAAGGATGTAATTTTCCCTATAGATATTGCCATGCTTGAATTTGAACAAGACGCAATTCCAATTACCGTTAAAAGAGCTGAATAATCTGGATCAAAGAGGAAAGGTTATGGTTGAAGAACAACAAACAGAAGAAAAACAAAAAGATAGCGATATGATGGTTTCTGAAGAAACGTATATGACCTCTGGGGCGCACATTGGTACAAGACAAAAAACAGCAGACATTAAGGAGTTCATTTATAAAATAAGAAACGACGGTCTTTACATAATTGACATTAAGAAGACTGACGAAAGAATAAAAACAGCTGCGAATCTTATTTCAAAATATGATCCTAAAGATATTCTTGCAGTGTCTGTCCGTCAATATGGTCAAAGACCAGTTAAAAAACTTTCAGAATATACTGGAATTCAAATCTTAGATGGTAGATTTAGACCGGGTACTCTAACAAATCCTAGTTCTAAAGGCTTCCTTGAACCAGAATTAATCATTGTGACGGACCCTCTCGCGGATCAACAGGCATTACACGAAGCAAAAAACATGGGGGCTCCAGTCATAGGTCTCTGTGATACAAACAATGAGACGAAATATCTGGATCTTGCGATACCAACAAATAACAAGGGAAGGCGTGCACTTGCACTTGTTTACTGGTTACTCACAAGAGCGGTATTAAAGCAACAGGGCAAAATAAAGTCCTATGATGAGTTTAAACCAACAGTGGAAGATTTCGAAGCTGAAATTTAAATAGCTTTTTATCATTCTCTTCACCAGTTTCACATAAATAATAGGAGATGCACCTTTGCAGATTAAAGTAAGCAACAATATAATCTTGGTTGGTACTGCCCATATTTCTGAAGATAGTGTCAAAGAAGTAAGAGAAACAATTGGAGAATACAAACCAGACATTGTTGCAATAGAACTTTGTAAAAGAAGACACGATGCCATAACAAACAAAGACTCTTGGGAAAACAAGCCGGTTACTGCTCTTTTAAAAGGCAATAATGCCTATTTTATGCTTGCACAAACGTTTCTTTCATCCATCCAAAGAAAACTTGGAAATAAATATGGAGTAGAGCCTGGCTCTGAAATGATTGCTGCGATGAATGAAGCAAAAAAAAGCAATTTGGATGTTGCACTGGTAGACAGAGACGTATCTATTACACTAAACAGAGCTTGGCGTAAGATGGGATTTAGAGAAAAGTTTAAGGTGGCATGGGAATTTTTAAAGGCAATTTTGGGCTATGATGAAGAAGAATTTGAAGAATTGGATTTAGAAGAGTTGATGGATCAGGATGTTATTTCACAAATGATGAAGGAATTTGGGGAGTTTGCCCCAAGCGTAGCAACTGTTTTAATTCATGAACGGGATGAGTATATTGCAAAAAAAATCCTTGATGCTAGTAAGAAAGGAAGAGTTGTTGCCGTTGTTGGTGCTGGACATCTAAATGGAATAAAAAATCATTTAAAAAATGGTATGCTAGACGTAGATCTAGAGGAATTAGAAAAAATTCCAAAAAAACGTATTAATATCTTGAAAGCTATTGGATATGCAATACCCGTATTGGTTATTGGATTAATTGGATATTTATTATACACTGGCAATTGGGAACAAGTAAAGACCGCATTGATATGGTGGTTTTTGATAAATGGAAGTCTTTCTGCCATTGGAACGGCAATTGCAAGAGGGCACCCTTTTTCCATTCTTACTGCATTTTTTGCCGCCCCATTTACCTCATTGAATCCGGCCATTGCTGCAGGATGGGTTGCAGGTCTTGTTGAATTCAAAATGCGGAAACCCGTAATAAAAGATTTTAAAGAGCTCAGTAAACTTGACAGCGTTAAGGATTTTCTTAACAACAGAGTTATTAGGTTACTTATGGTGGTGGCACTTGCAAACGTAGGAAGTATGATTGGTACCTTCGTTGCCATACCATATCTCATTAGTCTTGGATTTGGTGCATAATTCCTGACGCAAAAAACTGATAAGTGTGAAATTGGTTAGTGATGCAGATATGAAGGAGAATAAAAAGGTTTACACCTCATTTCATGACGTACCTATAAGAGACTATATGTATTTTCCAAAAGGAACGATTGAAGTTGATAAACCTGGAAAATTTAGCAAAATCGAAGTTATTCATCTTTTAATTTCAATGTTTGTTTTAACGCTTGCATTTTCGTTTGCATTGACGGGAAATAATCTTGTAAATGGGTTCAATCATGGTTTCGATTTGAATAACTTGTTGAATTTTATTCCAATTTCATTTCTTGGAGTAGTTTCTGCATTTTTCTTTCATGAACTTTCTCACAAGTTTATGGCACAAAAGTATGGTTTATGGGCAGAGTTTAGGATGTTTCCAGTGGGATTACTTATAGCACTTCTGCTTTCGTTAGCTGCAGGAGTGGTATTTGCAGCCCCTGGTGCAGTAATGTTCAGAGGGGGAAGTAGAACATTTGAAACGGGCAGAATCGCAGCAGCAGGCCCCCTCGCAAACATAATTATCTCCTTGATTGCCTTTCCTTTGTATCTTTTTGTATTTTTTGAAACGGAAATCGGCCAAATAGTTGGTTTTATATGTTTAATAAACGCATTTCTTGCCGTTTTTAATTTGCTTCCAATTGGTCCGCTTGATGGAATTAAAATAATACGTTGGAACAAAAATATTTGGATATTGATGCTGATTATTTCTATTATTTTGACTATGGTTGCTTTTTTTAGAGTTTCTCCAATCATCTATCTATAAACCATAATGTAGATTAAATAATCAAAAAATATATAGAAAGAAAAATTATAATTTTAATTTTCTTCTTTGTTTTTCCTGTGCTTTTTTTATTTTAAGAATTGCCTGGTTTCTTTTCTGTTTTTCAAGTTCAGATGTTTCATCGTTTTTCTGTTCTGGTTTTTCTTGTTTTTCCGGCATCTCTTCTTTTACCATTTGTTGTTCTGTTTCATCTTTTGCTTTTTCCTGCTTTTTAGGTTTATGCTCGGGCTCTTTTAGCTTAGTCTTTTGCTCAATTTCAGGCTTGTTTGATTTTTTACTGAGCAGACTTGGAGTTTTTGCGCCTATTTCTTTAGATTTTTTCAACATACCCTTACGATAATGTTTATACCACAGTAATGAAGATTTGTATTCATCTTTCATCATTTTCATTGTTTCATCGTATTTTTCATTGTCTTTTTCTTTAAGTTTATCGAGATATTTCTTTTCTTTTTCTAGTTTCCAAGGTTCGTCAGGTTTTATGCAAAGTTTTTGCAATATTTTTCTTCGTCTGTAAAAGAAGATTACAACACCTAAAAGTATTATTATCCCAAAGAATGCAGAATAA
>JAYEJG010000044.1:0-3876 GCA_034660435.1 Thermoplasmatota archaeon | reverse complement strand
TTCCACAATTATTGGTACAGTCTTATTTTCTTCTCTAAGTTCATCAATCGCTTTATCGATATCGTCTAGAGTCTGGTTATAATCCATCTAAAAACTCCTGAATCTTGTTTGCTACGTTATTAACTGAAATGTCTTTAATTAAAATCGATTTTTCCCTGCTCTTTTTGCCAGAAACGACACATATATCTCTGATGGATTTGCCAAAAAATTCTGAAATTACTTTGATGGTTGCAAGATTTGCCTTGTTGTCTTTTGCAGGTTGAGAAATTTTAATTTCAATTCTTTTCCGCCACTCATCAAAACCTGCAGGAAATATATTTTCTTTTGACTTTGGTGTCACAAAAATATCAAGAATGGTACCATCTTGGCTTTTTCTTATGCTGTCTGTAATATCCATCTTGTCAACTGGTACCTTAATCAATTTAGTTCCTTTATAGATTTTTATTGATAACTGCTCCATTTCTTTTCCAGGTTTGCGTCGGTTATTGTGTCCATAATATATTTAGCAAATTCTTCACCAGTTGCGCCATTCTCTCTACCGGTCATAACAAGTTTCTTCTCATATTGTACACAGACGTCTAGTGCCATTTCAAGTTTCTTAGCTTTATCAACATATCCTATGTGGTTTAGTAGCAATGCTGCTGCCTTAATTATACTGCATGGATCTGCATATTTTGCACGACCTTCTTTTACCATTCTTGGAGCGGAACCATGTATCGCTTCAAACATTGAATATTGTTTTCCAATGTTTGCAGAGCCAGCAGTTCCTACACCACCTTGGATTTGTGCTGCCTCATCTGTTAGTATGTCACCATATAAATTTGGCATTACAACAACTTTGAATTGGTTTGCACGTGCTGGATCGATGAGTTTCGCCGTCATTATATCAATGAACCAGTCGTCCCATTCGACATCTGGATAATTTTTTGCTACTTTTTCAGCAGCGTTAAGAAATCTCCCATCGGTTTTTTTTACAACATTGGCTTTTGTTACAACTGTTACTTTATTGATTTCATTCTTTTTTGCATAATCAAATGCTAATCTAATGATGCGGTCAGCACCTTGTTCAGTACTTACTTTGAAGTCAATGCTTAGGTCATCCCCAACATTTATTCCTTTGCTTCCAAGAACATATGCTCCCTCGGTGTTTTCTCTGAAAAACATCCAGTCAATGTCCTTCTCTGGGACTTTTACGGGCCTAATATTTGCAAACAAATCAAGCTCCTTTCGCATTGCTACATTTGCGCTTTCTATATTTGGCCATGGATCTCCTTTTTTTGGCGTAGTTGTCGGTCCTTTTAGAATTACATGACATTTTTTGATTTCTCCAAGAACATCGTCAGGTATGGCTTTGTTTACTTTTGCCCTGTTTTCTATTGTTAATCCTTCTATTGTACGAAACTCAATTTTTCCTTTTTCCACTTCCTCTTTAAGCAAAAAATCTAGGATGTTCTTTGCATGCTCGCAGATGTATGGTCCTATTCCGTCCCCTCCAACAACCCCAATGATGAGAGGGCTGAGCGCATTATAATCTACCCAGTCTGCCTGCGACTTCATTTTTTCAATTCTTTCAAGTTGCTCTGATATTAATTTTTCAAAATGGTTTTTTGCAGATTCAATTTCTTCACTCATATCTTTTACCTCCATTATTTCACCTTCTCAGGTTTATCTGGTATCATATATGTTATGTCGTCCCATGGATGCCTGTATAATCCTGCTTTAAGCCTTTTTTGATCCATTATGTGACCCATGAATCCAATGCTTCTACCGAGTACAAAAAGTGCATTTAATGTACCAAGTGAAACAAACTCTCTTACCTCTTCTTTTGTGTAACCTATGCTTCTAAACATGTCGCAGCAGAGAATTCCTATGCAACCATCAACATTTAGTATGAGATTGCCTCGTTTTGCAGTGGTTATTTTTTCCACCTCTAGTGCATAGTCAAGATATTCTGTTGTTGGGAAATTCTTTTTTGCATAGTCTTTGAGCAATGTTACACGCACATCAGGATTTGTCACTGATTTTATTCTGTGACCAATACCTTGGATGTTAGTATTTTTGCTTTTCATGTCCTTCACCATTTCTTCTGGTGTATATCCATTGTCGCAGTAATATGTGAAATGTTCTGCAGCGCCCTTAACTGCTCCACCAAACCTTGGTCCGATTGTTAGTAAACCACTTACTAGCGAACTCACCAGATCTTTTCCTGCTCGTGCTGTAACGATTGAGTTATGAGCACCAGAAACGGCTGGGCCATGGTCTGCAGTGAGTAGTACAACATTTTCTAAAAATTTGGTACACCATTTTGGCAGATCTTTTTTGAACCAAAGAAGCCCAAGAACTCCACCAAGGCCATAATCTTTCTCAAAGATTTTGCTTATTGGGACTCCACAATACATCAGTTCCTCTCCGCGATCATCAGATATTGTGCTGATGAATTCAGATGGTTTTCTGACAATGCCGTCACGTATTGCTACCTTGTAATCAATTGGTATTTTTGGTGGTTCAACGTCTGGTCTAGGTTTTATTCTACCTGCTTTAACTTCCTTGTCAAATGTTTGTTTGATTTTTTTATCAAAATCTTCGAAACTATTTGGAACAATTGCTCCTGCCTCTTTGAGTGCTTTGTTTTTAGCATCAGACGTTTCACGTGCTGCACCTGCTCGTGCACCGGCATGTCCAAATTGCACTTCTGCAGGGAATACCTTTGAACACGTTCCAATACACCATGCAACTAATGGCTTTTTGATTTTTTTCTTTTTTAATAGTTCAACTATTTCGTATTCATCTGCCCCACCGACTTCTCCTAACAATACTATCATTTTTATATCTGGGTTTCTCTCATAACGTAGTATATGATCAATAAATGTAGATCCTGGGTATCTATCTCCGCCAATTGCAACTCCTTCATAAATTCCATCGGTGTTTCTAGCAATAATGTTGTTTAACTCATTTGATAGTCCGCCAGACTTGGATACATATGCGACACTGCCTGGCCGATGTAATCTACATGCAACAATGTTATCAAGCATTCCTGCAGTGTTACCTATTCTAAATGCTCCTCCCGCAATCCCTCCAACTGTTGCAGGTCCTATTATCCATTTGTTTTTTTCTTTTGCAAGTTTTACAAGTTGTCTTGCACGACGCTCCGGGACTCCTTCTGCTATTATTGCAACAGTTCGTATGGTCTTGGATTCTAATGCTTCTTTGGACGTTTGATACGCGCTTCTGAATGATGCAAAATTCACCATAACATCTGCATCTTTATGCTTGCTAGTTGCTTCTTTTAGGGTGCGATACATCGGTATCATAATTTCTTTTGTACCCCAGAAACACTTATGGTAACCGCTACGCGTTGGATTGACTATGCATGTAACTGATGGGTCCTCTCGCCTACAAATATAATCAAAGTCAAGCATACGTTGAATTGCGTTTTGTTGATAACCAAAGACAATTGCCTTTGTATCTTTGTCAAACAAAACATACTCAGGTCTGTTTTTCATTTTTATATCCCTCCGCCAAGTGCCATAGGTACAATACGAGTCATATGCGTTTCTGGCCCGTAGACTTCTATTGGTACACCTAATTCTTCGCCAAGTTTTTTCATGAGTCGAAGGCCTTCCTGGTAGTTTGGCCCTCCACGTCTCACATATATTTTGACATTTGTCTCTTGTAACTTTTTCTTGTACTCCTTTAAAGCCATGGTAATACCAACAAACGTTTTTGCAACATCGGTGAAATTCGCAATTCCACCTCCAATTAACAAGAACTTTGGTTTACCCTTTGGAGCTTTTCCCCTAGTCATTAAATCAAGAATAACTTTTGCATATTCATACGTTGAATCTTTATCTGGGTTTCCGCTGTATTCTCCATAAT
>JAYEJG010000043.1:0-3918 GCA_034660435.1 Thermoplasmatota archaeon | reverse complement strand
GACCCATGAGAAACTGCATGTCTCGTCCGCAGTCCAGAAGTTCTTAACATTCCTCCAATTCTGTCCACTTTTCGAGGCTTTTATGTTTTCAATATTCGTGGCTTTTTTCATTCAGAATTCAGGTGCCCACATCGCCCTCACCTGCCATTTTATAGCAGTTATTTCTTTAAAAAACAACCAGCAATATCAAGTAATGGCGGGAAAATCAATTTTTATGGTTGTGTGCGAGATAAAAAAACAAATGAACCCATCCAAGGAGCAAAAGTAAAAGCCTATGGTGATAGGATGCTATCTAATTTCTATGATGTACTTGACTCAGATACTACTGATTTAAATGGGCATTATAGTATAACAGTACCTGGTATAGGCGATCGATGGATAGTAGTCACCGCAAAAAACTATCACAGATTTGTAGGACATTCTGAACTTCAAGTCTTTGTAGGAACATTCCCTCAAGAGCTCAATATTTATTTAACAAAAACCAAATCGAAAACCATTGAAAAAACAGTACCATCTTTAGACTCGACAACTCGACAACTCTTAAGTAAATTTTTAAAATAAAACAAATCCAATAAGTCACAAAACATCTTCTCTTTTTTATTTCTTATTCTTTTTTAGTTTGATAACCTAGACGTTCATATCAAAAAACAGAACCAAGACAGTTTTTAGTTCGGTTTTTCCCGAACATTTTACGTAGCTATTTATACAAAAAAGAGAATAACACCCATCCAAAAGTTGGTAAAATGACATTTGAAAAAAAAATATTAAGCGCAATAATTGTTGTAATTGTTATATCTACAATAATACCTGGATGCATAGAACAAAACATAAACTATGGGAGTGGCATTATTACTATCCCTGCATACAACGCAAATTTTTCAGAGAATCCAAAATTAAAAATGGCATCATATTATAGTCTGGATGAACTTGTAATAAATAGTACGGTTGCACAATACAATTTACCATTAGATTTAGACACCACAGAAAACCACCAAGATATTACTTACCTATTGACAAACAATGAGCAAATATCACTTCTAGAAAAAAATGGTTTTGTTGTAATTGACTGGAGCGACGAAGATGACATTATTCAACCTTACAAAGATTTAAAAGATCGAGATATCCCTATTTTTGTCACATCAGACACACTTCTCCATTTGTATCATGTCCAATTTGACGAGATATTAAAAGGAATTGAAGAAAGAGAATTTTTTGATAAGATATTGGATTTGAGCAGGGTTTTATTTGATAAATCAAAAGAGGACTACGCGACATTTGAAGATGACATTTTAAGAGAGGCGGCGAAGAGAAATATCGAGTACTTTGGCGTTGGACTTACGCTCCTCCAAAGCCCAACCGAAGATTATGATGGCTCTGAAAGCATAAAAGAGGTTGACTTTGAAATTCCTACCTATGCCAAAGAAAATATAGATAATGAAATCGACCTAATCGAAGCACATGAAGGATTTTCAGAAAGTCCTATCTTCAGCTACATGGAAGATTACTCCCAATATGTTCCAAGAGGTCATTATACTAGGTCTGAAAAATTAAAACGTTATTTTAAGGCAATGACGTGGTACGGAAGAATATCATTTTTAATGAAAGGAGGAGAGCCAAATTGCCAAGGTTGCGAATATATTATTTCTTCTGAAGATGCGAAAATTCAGACAATTCAGGCAAGTTTAATTTCAACAAGACTTGCAAGTTTAGAATCAAACGAAGAATTGCTAAAAGATATCTGGGACAGAATATACGTAATAACAACATTTTTTGTAGGGGCTGCAGATGATTTAACCCCGTACGAATATTTGGAATCAGTCGAGAAAATATTTGGATCAGAATTCAATGCAACAGAGTTTGCAGATGATGCCAAATTACTAGACCTGAAAGTAGAACTTGCTACGCTTAGATGCCCAGAAATCTACGGCGGTACTGGTAACATTGCCGTACTTCCACCGGTTACAGAAGAAACATTATACGAAGTACTTGAAAAAACAAAAGGAATGAGGTTAATGGGACAAAGATTCATCCCTGACTCATACATGTTTCAGCATTTGACAACAACCACTGGAGACTACATAGGAGATGAAAATCCTTTTACAATGTGTATCACTGGTGCAGGACGTCCTGCAAGATGTTTTCCAAGAGGTCTTGACATAATGACCATTCTTGGGTCAAACAGGGCATTTGAGATACTTGTAAAAGAAGGAGATACTGAATACGAAGGCATAAATCAAAGCTATAACCAAAGCCTTGATAGTTTAAAAGAAGAGTTTTCAAATGTAAATACCACAGAATGGAATCAAAACCTATACTGGAGTTGGCTTTACACCTTGAAATCAATACTTAAGGAGTACAACAACAGCTATCCGACTTTTATGCAGACTGAAGCATGGCTAGATAAAGAATTAAACACAGCACTTTCTTCATGGTCTGAACTTCGTCACGACACAATTCTTTATGCAAAACAAAGCTATACCATGGTAGAGCTAGGCATATCGTTGCCTCCAGAGGAAACAAAAGGTTATGTTGAACCGGTTCCTGAATTTTACAGCAGGCTTCTTGGTTTAACAAGGATGACGAACGATGGATTAACTGACATGAACGCGTTAAACGAAACAGAAAAATCAAGACTTAGTAGCCTCGAATACATTCTTGAAAAACTAATAAATATCTCAAAGGACGAACTTGAGAATAAAATATTAACTGATGATGACTACAAATTCATCAGAGACTTTGGTGAAAATCTGGAAGGTTTGATAGAAGGAGTTTCGGAAAAAGGACAGAAGACGACAATTGTTGCAGATGTTCACACCGATGCGAATACAGAACAGGCTTTAGAAGAAGGTGTTGGTTATGTCGATTTAATGCTTGTTGCCTACAAACTCCCAACAGGCGAAATATACATTGGTGCAGGACCTGTAATGAGCCACTATGAATTCAAACAGGACATGAGTGACAGGCTTACAGATGAAAGCTGGCAGGAAATGCTAGAAGGTGGAAACGAACCAGAAAGATCCCCATGGACAACTTCATTTATCTCTGAATAAAGCCCAATTCACAAGTATTTCTCAATTGCAGGAATAATCTTTGATAGATCATCACCTTCAACAACAATATCCGCCGATTCACTAACACACTCGTCAGCAGGATTAAAAGCAATACCCAAGCCCGAGATTTCAAGCATAGGTATGTCAAAACATGAATTTCCAACCGCAGCGATTTTATCTAGGGGGATGCCTTCTTTTTTTGATATCCGTTTGATTGTCTCGTCTTTATACATCAATTTCACATTAAGGATCCCTTCACCCGTTAAAAATCCATTTTCATCGCATTTTACCCCATTTGAAAAAACATAATCTATCCCTAGTTCTTTTGAAACTTTATTTGCAAGAACATCTATCCCTGCACTCACAATTGCAGTTTTTACACCACTATTCTTTAAAAAAATTATTGTCTCTTTTGCCCCAGTCATAAGATGTACATTGGACAAAATTTCTGAAAGCTTGTTTATCGTAATTGGCCTGCCATTTTCTTTCCAAAGTGATGCATCTCGTCTTATAAATTCAAAATCATCAATTTTTCCTTTGACATACTCATCAACTGATTTTTCATTTGATGTATTAAAGTAGTCGTGAACGGTCTTCCAAGAACTAAAATCATCTACAAGAACTCCATCCATATCAAATGCCACGAGTTCGATTTTATCAACATCTTTGTCATTAGAAACGATTGGGCCTCTTGTTTTTTTGAAACAAAAATATCTGCAAGCTTCCGATGTCATTTAGAAGGGAGGATAATACATCAACTATAATAAAGTGTAACTATGACACCAATTTATCGTCTTTCTACTATAAATCAGTAAAGATTTATAAAGGTAGATGTGTATCATTAACTGTACGGGGGAATATTATGCAA
>JAYEJG010000042.1:0-3931 GCA_034660435.1 Thermoplasmatota archaeon | reverse complement strand
AATAATGGACGAAAAGTTAAACGTTGCAGATCCCAATGATAGAGTAGTTCATGCAAGAAATACTATGAAGCGAGAGGATGTTGCAAGACTTTTGATAATGGATAAGGGGAAACTTGTTGGAATTATTTCAGATAATGAAATTGCATTTGCACTTGCATCAGTTAAAAGAGCTTTTCCCATAGGAAAACAAAAACATCAACTTGATGAACTTCTTATAAGAGATGTCATGAAAACAAAAGTAGTTTGGGCAAAGCCAAGCATTACTATATCAGATGCTGCAAAGATTATGATGAAATTCAATGTTGGATCCCTTCCACTTATAGAGGGCGGCATAGTTAAGGGGATCGTGACAAGGACCAATTTATTAAAAACGGTAAAAAGTTGAAAAGGCTTTAATAGCAAAGTGTTAGATGCATTAGGGTAATGAAATATCATATTCCAACTAATGAACAAATACGAAATGCGCTTGAAGGTGTTTTCAAGAGAGCAAATACGGTTTATTCTCAAGAAAAGTTAAAAGAGTTAGTTTTGAAAGAGTTGAATACTAAAAAGGGAAAATATGGAGTTACTGGAAGTAGACTTAGAAAAATTGCAATAGAATCAAGTTTTGTTAAAATAGAAATTCATTCGAGAGAAGGCAATCCTAAAAAATTAATGACAAAATGTCCGGTATGCGGACATGATCTTAAAAGAGTGAAAAATAAAACAATATGGGGTGGAGAAGTCACGATAGAATTTAGTTGTTCTAATTGTGGTTATTGGACTGGAAAGAAAAAAAGAATTCCTACTAAATATGTATTTTATAATAAAAGACGTTAGCTATCTCTATTTAACGAATATTCAAAAACTCCATCTGGGTAGATAGCTACTTTTGAAAGAATTATAGGACTATAGACAAGCCGGCAGTAACCTTTATATATAATATCTATAATGTGCTACTTCCTGGTCTTAACCAGACATCATTGGGCAATTTCTTAGGGAATCCCGATATCGACGTCACGGCATATGGGTTTTAGGCGTTCGTGAAATGTCACGGTTAGACGTACATGGATTACTAATATGCCACTAAAAAATTAACTGAGAGTGTATGTCATATGGCTAATAGACACCATCCAAGAAGAGGATCAATGGGCTTTTCGCCACGGAAGAGATGTAAAGCTGAAACGCCACATATAAAAAGCTGGGCAGAAGGAGAAGGCAAACCAAAAATACAGGGTTTTCTGGGTTACAAGGCAGGAATGACGCACACCCATATCGTTGACTATAGGCCAACGTCAACGACATCAGGCAAGGAAGTGCTGATGCCTGTTTCTGTTATAGAAGCCCCCCCAATAAAAGTTGCAGCGGTGCGTGCCTATGAAAAAACATTTCATGGGCTACAAACAATCGGCGAAATCTGGGCTGAAAAACTCGATGCTGAATTATCAAAACGACTTCCACTTACAAAAAACAATAAAAAGAAAAACTGGGACTTTGCAAAGGATGCTGACGAATTGCGCGTAATTATCTACACACAGCCAAGACTAGTAACAAGCATACCGAAAAAAATTCCAGAAGTTAGAGAATTTAGAATTGGCGGTGGAAGCATTGACGACCGTGTTAAGTACGCAAAGGAAATCCTTGGAAAGGAAGTCAAAATAAATGATGCAATGAAAGAAGGAGACATGCTTGATACTATTGCCATTACAAAAGGCAAAGGTTTCCAAGGGCATGTCAAAAGATGGGGAGTTAAATTATTAACACATAAAAATTCAAAACATAGGAGAATGATAGGTACTGCTGGTTCCTGGCATCCAAACTGGATTCAAGCAACAGTTCCGCAAGCAGGACAAATGGGGTATCACCAAAGGACTGAATATAATAAGCGTGTTTTAAAAATTGGAGAAAACGGCGAAGAAATTACCCCTGCTGGCGGGTTCCCAAATTATGGCATTATTAAAAACTCATATGTTCTCATACATGGTTCAATACCTGGACCTACAAAAAGACTTATCAGTATGAGAGACGCAGTACGTTATCAACGTGGTGTAGAAGTTAAAAAGCCAGAGATAACATACATATCAACTACAAGTAAACAGGGGGCATAGATAAATGACAAAAGTTAATGTTTATGGAATTGACGGGAAAGGAACAGAAGAAGTCAATTTGCCAGAGGTTTTTAATACACCTTTTCGCCCAGATATAATTAGAAAAACATTCAATGCTTTTCATTCAAATAAAAGGCAGCCATATGGGGCAGATCCAATGGCTGGTCGTAGACATGCAACTGCATCAGTTGGAAAAGGACGAGGAATGTCCAGAGTTCCAAGGCTTACACAGGGCAGAACTGCGGCACTTGCCCCATGTGTTGTTGGCGGCAGACGGGCACATCCACCAAAAGCAGAGCGAGACTGGACAGAAAAAATAAACAAAAAAGAAAAACAACTTGCAAAAGCTTCAGCATTTGCTGCAACAACAAGTAAAGAACTCGTCTCTGGAAGAGGCCATAAATTTGACGATAAAATGACGCTGCCAATCATTGTTAACGACAAATTTGAAGCGTTAAAAAAGACAAAAGATGTAATTGAAGCCCTTGATAAAATTGGCGTCTATGATGATGTTTTACGTGCGACAAACGGAAAACATATCCGCGCCGGAAGAGGAAAATCAAGGGGAAGGAAATACAAAACACCAAAGTCTATTCTAATTGTCTCAACGAAAGGCAACATTGAAAAAAGTTCCAATAACCTCACTGGAATCGATGTCGTAAAACCAAAAGAAATAAACATTGGTCATCTAGCACCTGGTGGATGTCCTGGAAGACTCACAATATTTACCAAATCTGCTCTTAAGGAAATTGGAGGGGCTAAGTAATGGACTCTTATGATATTATATTACATCCATTTGTTACAGAAAAGACGATGAACATGATGGAGAAGAATAACGCTCTTGAGTTTGTTGTGCGAAGGAACGCAAACAAACAACAGATAAAAAGAGCAATAGAGCAGATGTTCGAAGTAAAATTATCAAGTGTAAATACAAGAATCACAAAGAAGGGAAAGCATGCCATTGTAACATTTACGCCAGAATTTAAGGCCGAAGATGTTGGCATGAGAATAGGAATATTCTAGAGGTGAAATTATGGGTAAGAGATTGATCCAACAAAGACGTGGGAGAAACAAAGGGCACTTCAAAGTCCCATCTCACAGGTTTAGAGGTAAAGTTAAATATATCAGGAACAGAAACAACCACCAAGGAATAGTTGAAGATATCATTCATGATCCTGGGCGCACGGCACCTCTTGCAAGTGTAAGGTTAGAAGACAATTCAAAAATACTTATTATTGCTCCAGAAGGCGTTCTTGTTGGAGATTCGATAAAATTCACTCAAGATAAGAAGGAAATTACAAAGGGAAGCATTTTGCCAATTGGAAAAGTTTCAGAAGGTACACCAGTATGTAATATAGAGTTGTCCCCAGGCGATGGTGGAAAGCTTGCACGAGCCGGCGGTAATAACGCAACAATTGTTTCACACAACGGAAATGAAACAGTAATTCAACTTCCATCTAAACAGTTTAAAACTTTGCAGTCGAGTTGCAGAGCAACGGTTGGGATTATTGCTGGCGGCGGAAGAAATGACAAACCGTTTTTAAAAGCAGGTAAAAAATATCATGCATCAAGAGCAAGAGGTAAACAATACCCTGTTGTTCGTGGTGTTGCAATGTGTGCAGTGTCACATCCTCATGGAGGTGGCGGTCATCAGCATGTTGGTAAACCATATACCGTAGGACGTGGTGCATCCCCAGGTAGAAAGGTTGGAAGCATTGCAGCTAGAAGAACGGGGGGGAAATAAATAAATGGCAGCAAAAAGAAAGGGCTTTAAAAGTTCTGCGAGAAGTAGAAGGAAAGCAAAGAGGAAGAAAATCGAGATAAAAAAGAAGGAATTCGAGCTT
>JAYEJG010000041.1:0-3960 GCA_034660435.1 Thermoplasmatota archaeon | reverse complement strand
ATAATTAAAGTATGAAAGTTAACATGCTTTACAAATTAATTGTTCTGTTTTAACTTCACAAAATTTTTATTATTTTTTGTTTCAAATATTTATAATGCTAATTTTTTGAAAAAAACGTTTTCTGTAGATTTTTGCAATATTAACCATGGCGCTTAACTAATCAAGCTAATATAGATAATAGATTTACACGTACACTAATAAAGGTTTAATCGCACAAAAGTTTTAATAATAGGCAAAAATTACCCCCGCCTAGTAAAATAATAGATTTAGACGAGGGGTACAAAATATATGTACATAGTAATTGTAGGAGCTGGTGGTATTGGTAAAAGACTTACGGAACTTGCCCTTAAGAATGGCAATCACAACGTAATAGTGATTGATAAAGAACAGGCACGCTGTGAGGAGATTGCAAGAAAATTTGATGCAGTTGCAATAAATGCAGATGCCACCCAAGAAGAAACTCTTGATGAATCTGAAGTAAAAAAGGCCGATGTTCTTGTCACTACAACAAATGATGATGCTACAAATCTAATGGTGTGCTCTCTTGCAAAAAATAAAGGCGTTAAACACCTAGTTTCAGTTGTAAATCAAGAAGAAAGTAAACCTATGTACATGGAAAAAGCGGTTAAAATGATAAAGAGCCCCAATATAGTAATGGCAGAACACTTGTACAAATCAATTAAACATCCAAACGTAGAAGAATACATGAATGTTGGCAAATATGCAGAAATCTTTAGGATCCCTATCTCTAAAGATTCAAAACATTCAAGGAAAACAATTAAGGAAATAGGACTCCCAAAAAAAAGCTTAATAGTGGCAATTGAAAGAGAACATAAATTCATAATTCCTACTGAAGATATAGAGCTTCTTTCAGGGGATAAAGTAACTATTTTGGCACATAAAGACCAGGTAGACAAGGTTGCAGCACTGTTCTCACAGTAATATCCACCAATTTTACACAAATTATTTATAAAGGGTGTAAGATTCTACTTCACATTTTTCCCAGTGTTATGAGGAGTAATAATGACTGAAGACAAATTAACTAAAACAGGTACAACAACGCTTGGTATGGTTTGCAAAGAAGGAGTAGTAATTGCAACAGAAACAAGAGCGACGATGGGCAATCTTATTGCGCATAAAGGAACAAAAAAGTTGTATAAAATTGACGAACACATGGCACTTGCTACAGCAGGACTTGTTGGGGACCTTCAAGTGTTATCAAGATATCTAAATGCAGAAGCGAATTTATACAGATTAAAAAGAGACGAAAAAATGACTGTTAAAAGTGCTGCAACTCTCATGTCAAACATACTGAATCAAAGAAAGTTCATGCCCTATTATGTCCAACTTATTTTGGGAGGATATGATACAGGTGGAGGACACGTTTATTCGCTAGATGCTGCTGGAGGAGCAATACCAGACAATTATACATCAGGTGGATCAGGTTCACCATTTGTATATGGCGTTCTAGAGGACTTATATAAAGAGGGCATAACAATAGATGAAGGCATAGACCTTGCAATCAGAGCAGTTGCTGCAGCAAAAAATAGAGACTCTGCATCTGGAGGAATGACGAATGTTGCTACGATAACAAAAGACGGGTTTAAAGTTATTCCCCAAGATGAAATTAAAAAACGAATAGAAAAACTTGGAAAATAAATCAATTCCAGTATTTCTTGTAAGTTTATGAAAACAATCTAAGATTACTCTTAGTAATACTGCAAAATAAGATTTCTAAAAAGGTATATTATGACAGTAGACGACGATTTAAGAGAAATAAAAGGAAAGGTAAGAGGTGCTATTCCACCAAGCATAGATGTGTCTGACGTAGAATTTGAAGGTGCCTTAGTTGTAATATATACAAAGCATCCCGACAAATTTGCAAAAAATGAAAACATAATAAGACAACTCGCAAAAATGCTTCAGAAGCGTATTGTAGTCCGCCCAGACCCTTCAGTCATAACAGATACAGACACGGCTGAAAAAAAAATTAAAAGAATAATTCCAAAAAATGCAGAGCTGACAAACATCTATTTTTTACCAGAAGTTGGAGAAGTAACCATTGAGGTAATGAAGCCAGGCGTTGCAATTGGAAAACAAGGAATATTATTGAATGAAATAAGAAAAACGGTTAACTGGTCTCCAAAAATCATTAGAACGCCGCCAATACAATCCAAAACAGTCAATGAAATTCGCGGATATTTAAGATCGATGAGCGACGAAAGAAAAGAGATTTTGCGTAAAATTGGAAGAAGGCTTCATAGAGGAATATCCAAAGGAGAGAGATTCATAAGAGTGACATCACTTGGAGGGTTTAGACAAGTTGGAAGATCCTGTAGTCTTTTACATACACAAGATAGTAAAATAATGATTGATTGCGGAGTAGACATATCCTCAGATGATAATGTAACGCCATACATTCACATGCCTGAAGTATTACCTCTAGAAACAATTGATGCAGTGGTTGTTACTCATGCACATCTGGATCATAGTGGTCTTGTACCATTACTCTACAAATATGGGTTTGATGGACCAGTGTACTGCACTCCACCAACAAGAGATATGATGACACTTCTTCAAATGGATTATCTCAAGGTTGCAGCAGCTGACGCGAAAAAGATACCCTACTCTGCAGAAAACATACGTAATGTAATAAAACATTGCATTACAATGGACTATGGCGATACAACAGATATAACTCCCGATGTTAGATTGACACTTCACAATGCAGGACACATTTTAGGATCATCAATTGCACATTTTCACATCGGTGAAGGACTATACAACATAGCATTTTCAGGAGATATTAAATACGAAAGAACATGGCTATTTAATCCTGCAGTCAACCATTTTCCCAGACTTGAAGCAATATTTATGGAATCAACTTATGGAGGTCGTGATGATTACCAACCGACCCGTAAAGAAGCAACAGAGCGCCTTAGAGACATAGTTATAACTTGTCTTAAAAAGAAGAAAGGAAAACTTCTAATTCCTGTCTTTGCAGTAGGTCGTAGCCAAGAGGTAATGATCGTTCTTGAGGAACTGATGAGAACCAAACACATCCCAATGGTACCAGTATACTTGGATGGTATGATATGGGAAGCTACAGCAATTCATACCGCATATCCTGAATATCTAAATAATAAACTTAGGAATCAAGTATTTCAGCAAGGTGAAAATCCCTTACTATCTGATATTTTTGTACGTGTCGATGGTCATGAAATGAGACAAAAAATTATTGGCGACCCAGCACCATGCATTGTACTTGCAACAAGTGGTATGATGAATGGGGGACCCGTTATGGAATATTTTAAAGAATGGGCTGAAGAAAAGAAAAATACTATTGCTTTTGTTGGTTATCAAGGAGAAGGCACAGTCGGTAGACGAATTCAAAAAGGATGGGATGAAATACCACTCAACATTGGCGGAACTGTAGTACAAGTCAAGATGAACATAAATGTTGAAACTTGTGATGGTTTTTCAGGACACAGCGACCGCAGGCAATTAATGGGCTTTATAAATAATATGTCTCCTCGACCAGAACGCATTATTTTTGGTCATGGAGAAGAATCCAAATGCCTTGACATATCATCAAGCGTACATAAACGATATAACATTAATACCACAGCACCAATGAATCTTGAAACCATCAGATTCAAATAAACTAGATTTTTAATTTAATGGCTTTGCCATGTGCCACAAATTATTGAATTTTTCATCCAACAATTCAATGTCATCAAGGTTTACATACGCAGTTCCAACGTATGATGGTTCATCACTTGGTTCAAGCAGGATCTTAATTCCGTTTACTGCTAGTTCTTTACCAAAAACATAGTTCCGCATTGTACCTGAAATATCTTCTGAGAAACACCTAACATCAAGGTTATCTCCATATGTTTTTTTAAGCGTTTTTACGGTGGCCTTATTCGCCTTTGCATCTATAATAAGCTGAACCTTAGT
>JAYEJG010000040.1:0-4043 GCA_034660435.1 Thermoplasmatota archaeon | reverse complement strand
GTGGGGTTTCTGACGAATGGTTTCTTTGGAGATCTTATCCCAAGATTCATTTATGGGGATGAAAATCTTCCACTTTACAGTTTGGATATAATAGGTATTCATCTACCAGTTAATCCAATAGGGGATCCCTTGCCAATTTTGTCAATTACTTTAATATTTGGACTTATTCATCTCAATCTAGGAGTAATGCTTGGCATATATCAATCATTTAAAAGGGGTAAATATAAAGAAATGCTCACTGAACGATTCTGTTGGGTACTGCTTCAGATTGGTGGAATAATACTTATTGGATATTTTATACTTGACTGGGTCATAGATACATCATTACTTTGTATAGCAGGGACAATGGTCATCATAGGAGTTATTTTACTTTTTATTGCAAAGGGGCCCATAGGGTTTTTTGATATTACTGGCTATGTTGGTGACTGGCTTTCATATGCAAGGCTTCTTGCACTTGGACTTGCAACAGCAGGTATGGCATTAGCATTTAACATTGTTTCAGAGATGACTTTAGGTATCCCAATAATTGGAATAGTTATACTTCTGATTTTACTTACTATTCTTCATGTTGTAAATCTTGGGCTTCAAGCCCTTGGTGCAGCAGTTCATTCACTTAGGCTTCAATATGTTGAATTTTTCAACAGATTTTATGAAGGAGGTGGAAGAGAATTTTCACCTTTTAAAATAAATCGCAGATATACAAAAATTGAAGAAGGAAAAAATGTAGACTAAAAAAAATATTTGGAGGAAGAAAATATATGAAAATGAGAAAAGCAGCAATAATGGCACTCCTGTTTACAACAATGTTTTTGTTGTCTGTAGGTGTAGCAAGTGCCGCAGAAGATGAAATTACTAAAAGTGAAAGCGACCAGAATAAAACCCTAATAATTCTTGGATGTGCTCTTGCGATAGGTATTGCAGGAATATCCTCAGCAATAGGTCTTGCACTGGCTGGATCATCAGCTATAGCAGTTACCGCTGAGAAACCAGATTTATTCGGTAAATGTCTTGTGCTTCAAGTACTGCCTATGACTCAGTCGGTATATGGTCTGTTAACAGCTATATTACTGATGATGGGTGCAGGTTTACTTGGCGGCGGATCAGAAACATCAGTCAGCAGCCTTGCTGGAATGGGCGCAGTATGGATTGGCCTGGCAGTTGGCCTTACAGGCATTTCTGCTATAAATCAGGGTATGGTTGCATCATCATCAATAAGCGCAGTGGGAAGAAATCCCGATGTTGCAGCAAGAGGCATTATTTTCACAGTTATGCCTGAGACAATTGCTATCTTTGGGCTGCTTGTAGGAATTCTTTTGATGACCGGGCTTGGTCTTCTATAGATGGAAAAAATATGTCAGCGGAAAAAATCATAAATCAGATAAAAAAAGATGCTCAAAACGAGATAAAACAGATACAAACAGAAGCGGAAAAACAAGCAAAAAATATAATGATTGAAGCGGAAAAACAAGCAAAACTCGAAGCGGAAAAAATACTCACAGATGGCAAAAGACAATGTGAAAACATCAAAAAAATACTACTGTCAAAGGCTTCCCAGGAGGCAAAACGGGACACAATGAAAACAAAAGAAAAGATCATTGAGGAATGCTTTTTAGAAGCACGTCATAAACTTTCAACGCTTGAGGAAAATAAATACAAAAGAATAGTTACAAGGATAATGAAGGATGGAAAACAAAAACTTGGTGGAGATTGCACAGTTATTGTTTCTAGAGGTATTGATAAAAAAATAGCACAAGAACTAGAACTGTCGCTATCTGGAACTGTTGAAACATCTGGCGGAATAAAGTTAAAGTCAACTGACGGTAGAATTACATTGGATCACACATTTGATGGCATACTGGGACGGGAGAAAGACGAAATAAGAATAAAGGTGGGAAAGCTGCTTTTCTCATAAAAATAATGGAGTGATTAAATCTTGTTTGAAACGCTGTTCGATCCCAATAGCTACCCATTTTGGGTACTTATCATATCTATATTAGCTGGGGCTGTAATAGTTATTTCACATCCATTTTCCACTTATATCAAGTTTGTCTACCCAAATGCCAAGTTTGAAGCAATGGGAAACCCATTTATCAGTAGCAAAGAACTGGAAAGTATTATAGATGGCAAAGGTCTCATATCCTTTAAGGAGACAATAAATACACTAAAAGATTACAACATTTCAGGTGAAGATACCTATTCTGTGCAGAAATCATTGGATGATGCGTTTATTAAAACTGTTGAAATGATGAAAAATGACAGTTCGAAGAAGATGTACAATTTTTATGATGTTTATCTTGAAAGATTTGATATGCATCTGATTAAAAACGTGCTAAAAAGAAAACTAGAAGATAAAGAAATAAAAAAAATCGATTTTGATCAGGCAGTTTTACCAACAACAAATGAATTGTTGAATAAAATCTCCGATTGTGAAAAGGAGGGTCTACCAAGTGTTTTAAGAGATTTTGGTTTTGAAGGTTTTGTTATAGATAGCATCTCTGATGAAACTGTTGATTATCTAAAAATTGATACAGCAATCGACAGACATTTCATAGATAAACTCAACAAGGTAAGAGTGCCATATAAATGCGAAGATGGAAAACAAAAATTTGTTGGAACCATGATGGATATTATAAACATTAAAAACGTCCTGCGAGCCAAACAATTTGGATATGACAGTGAATCTTGCAAAAAACTATTTATTGGTGAAGGTCAAGAAATTGCGCCATGGAAGTATGATGAAATAAGTGATGTCAATTCTGTTCCACAAGTTATTTCATCTATTGAAGGCACATCATATTTTGATGCGCTAAAAAACTCAATAGAGGAGTATACCAAAGAAGAATCTGTACAAGTACTTGAAACATCGCTTGACTGTTTGTTGTTAAAACTAGTAAGTGATATTTCCGCTCAGAATTACGTAACCATTGGTCCAACAATTCGTTTTCTTGTAAGTAAAGAGTTTGAAATACGCAACCTTAAAATCATTGCAAAAGGCATCAGTGAAAGTCTTTCACCTGATAGCATCAAAAGTTTCTTAGTTATGGGAGCAAACTGATATGAAAATTGCCGGTATTTGTGACCAAGACACAGCAACAGGTTTACGGCTTGCTGGGGTAAAAGAACTTCACGTGTCAAATGATGATGCTGTTAAACTCTGGAATCATCTCACAGATCGTGATGACATTGGAATTGTAATTTTAACTGAAAAAATAGCGGAAGACCTTGGGCAGCATCTACATGATTACCGCCTTAGAAATAGCATTCCGATAATACTTGAAATACCTGATAAAAAAGGTCGTGATAAAGATCACATTGATTTTGTTAGTCATCTTATAAAAAAAGCAGTTGGGATTGAAATAAAAGATAAGTAAAGAGAAAGAAAAGTTTGGAGGCAGAAAACAAATGTCTAAAAAAGTTCAAGAAGGAAGAATTATCCGAATATCTGGTCCAGTCATCGAGGCAGATGGCATGCGCGGGGCAAAAATGCATGATGTCGTAAGGGTTGGAGAAGAAAATCTTATCGGTGAAATAATCCGTCTTAACGAGGATAATGCAATTATTCAGGTTTATGAGGATACCAATGGTCTTAGACCTGGTGAAAAAGTAGTGAGTACCGGTATGCCACTTTCTGTGGAGCTAGGACCAGGTTTGCTTACCAATATTTATGATGGCATTCAACGACCACTTCCTGATATCTATAAGGTAACTGGCGATTTTATTACCCGTGGTGTCGAGGCTTTTGCTCTTGATCGTAAAAAGAAATGGCATTTCAAACCAACTGCAAAACCAGGTGATAAACTTGAACCATGTGATGTTATTGGCGAGGTAAAAGAAACCAGTATTATTACTCATAAAATCATAGTTCCACCAAATATCAATGGGAAACTCTTGAATATTGAAAAAGAAGGAGATTTTACTGTTATTGATGATATCGCTATCGTTGCAACTGATGATGGTGATGTTAAACTTCAGATGATGCATAAATGGCCAGTCCGACATCCAAGACCCGTTGCCAAAAAATACGATCCAGCTCTGCCACTTAT
>JAYEJG010000039.1:0-4072 GCA_034660435.1 Thermoplasmatota archaeon | reverse complement strand
AAAAAGGAAAAACACTACGGAAAAATTTAGGGGCGGCAAAAGAAACAAATGTTTCTGAATGTCAGCTTTGTGAAGGGATTTGTGGAGAAATATCTCATTTTGTAGATTTGGTATTAACTGAACTTGAAGGCTATGAATTTGAAACTTTTTTAATTGGCTCGAAAATTGATGAGGATGTTCTAAAAAGAGAAGAGGAAATTTTTGAATTTGCAAAATCAGAGTATGTTGAAAGCATTAAAAATGAAGTAAATAGGGAAATGGGAAAAATTCTTGAACCGAAACTTTCGAAAGAAGTAAATTTTGAAAATCCGACAATTATGGCTGTAATAGATACAGCATTCGATACCGTTCACTTACAGATAGCTTCCTTGTTTATTTACGGCAGATATAATAAATATAGCAGAGAAATTCCACAGACAAAGTGGTTTTGCAGAATATGTAGGGGAAAAGGGTGCAAGAAATGCAATTATACTGGGCAGATGTATAGTACAAGTGTTGAACAACTCGTTGCAGAAAAATTTTTGAAGGCAACAAAAGGCAAAGACGAGTCGTTTCATGGATGCGGACGGGAAGACATTGACGCCAGAATGCTTGGGACCGGACGACCGTTTGTTCTAGAAATTAAAAATCCATGCAAAAGAAATCTTGATTTATCAAAAATTGGGGCAGAAATAAACAAAGAAAACAAAGACATCATTAAGGTAAGTGAATTACGTTACTCAAATAAGGATGAAATTGTACGCATTAAAGCTGCCAAGTTTAGAAAAAAGTACAAAGTCAAATTAAAATGTGAAGAACTTATAGATATAGAAAAATTTATAAAGGCCGTTCAGTCATTACAGAACATACCGATAGCACAATATACGCCATCGAGAGTGGCTCATAGACGAGCCGATATGCTTAGAGGACGGAATATATACAACTCTAGTGTTGACTCGATAGATGGGGCTATAGCAACTTTAACGTTGGAGGCGGAATCAGGGACGTATATCAAGGAACTGATATCTGGCGACAGTGGAAGAACAAAGCCAAGTATAAGCGAACTAATTGGTATTCCCTGTATAGTAACAGAACTAGATGTGATAGAAATCAAGGAGGGACTGAAAAATGGTAAAACGCTCAAAAGGAATAAGGAGTAAGAGTAGACAGACATTAAGAAAAAAACCTAGAGACAAAGGAACTTCATCAATCACACGAGCCCTTCAACAATTTGAAGAAGGGGAATCTGTAAATATTGTAATTGACTCTTCAGTTCATAAAGGAATGCCGCACATTCGGTTCCAGGGGTATACTGGCAAAGTCGAAGGGTTACAAGGTAATTCATACCTTGTTGGCATAAATGACGGTAAAAAACATAAAACACTAATAATAGGACCAGAGCATCTAAGGAGAGTGCAATAGTGACCTCAAATGAGAAGTTTGTAAGATCTGTTTCAATTTCAGAAGCGAAAAAAATGCTTACAAAGTTGAGTAAGGAAAGAAAGGAACTGAGTTATGAACAAAAAATTGCACTAGAACACGCTCGAATGTTTGCAAAACTTCCTGTAACAAAGGTTAATGCCATGATAAAGGAATTGCAGGGAATGGAATTCATACAAGAAAAGCATGCTTGTAAAATTGCAGACATACTCCCAACAACAGGAGATGAAGTAAAAACCATCTTTGCAAAAGAAAGAATCACAATTAGTGAAGGAGATATAAAAAAGATATTGGAGATTGTAGAGAAATACTACGTTGAATAAAATAAGGAGGTTAAAATTGTGGAGGATTATGTATATATATTAGATTATTTACCTAAAGGTAGAGGTGATGTTCCTCCTCATAAAAGGCATCCTGTTGTATATGGAATAGGAGAAAACCAATTCACACTTTTAGATCTAGTTCCAAAAAATGATGCAACTTTTGTAATTGGTGAAAGAGTATATGTCGGAAAAGATCCTGAAAAAAGAAAGAAAATTGCAAAAATTAAAGGAAGGATAAATTACGAGGATGTTACATCAACGGCTCATGGTGAAATGTCGTATGTAATCTTGGATATGGTTAAGGAACATAAGGAGAGATTTTTAAAATTTTACAACGAAGCGCCAGCAATATCTACTCGTTTTCATGTTCTTGAGCTTCTTCCAGGACTCGGTAAGAAAATGATGCATGATATACTGGATGAAAGAAAGAAAAAGGCATTCGAAAGCTTTGAAGAAATGTGTGAAAGAATAGACTTTTTAAGGGCACCAGACAAACTGATTGCAAAAAGGGTTGAACTCGAACTTACAGATCCTAACCAAAAATATCGATTATTTACAAGGCCACCTGTTTCAAAAGGTTATCATTAAAAATTATGAAAGTTAAACTTGGTCAAAATTTTTTAATTGATTCTAGAGTTGCAAAGAGAGAAGTAGAATATGCTGATGTAAACTCTAATGATGTAGTTCTTGAAATAGGCCCAGGCAACGGCATTTTAACAAAACTTCTAGCTGAAAAAGCAAGAAATGTAATTGCCATAGAGCTTGATCAAAAACTTTACAAGAATTTGAAAGGAGACATGCCAGATAATGTTGAAATGATGCAAGGCGATGCATTAAACATAGATTTCGGGATATTGCCAAAGTTCAATAAAATTGTTTCAAATCTTCCATTCCAAATTTCTTCACCAATTACATTTAAATTATTAAAATATCCTTTTGAAATTGCTGTTTTAATCTATCAAAAAGAGTTTGCAGATCGAATGGTTGCAGAGCCGTATACAAAAGATTATTCAAGACTTTCTGTTGGCATATCATATAGAACAAGTTGTGAAATTTTGGAGGTTATTCCTAAAGTTTGTTTTGAACCGCAACCCAAAATCAAGTCTTGCATGGTCAAACTAATCCCAAAAGAAATTCCACCATTTGACATCGAAAATGAAAAGTTCTTTTTTAAATTGACTGAAAATCTATTCAACCATAGAAGAAAAAAAATTAAGACTACGATAAAAAAAATTTATCCTAAAATAACACTTGAAGAACTACCTTTTCTGGATGAACGAGTTGAAACGCTTACTCCTAAAGAAATAGGAATTCTAAGTAACAAAATACTTGGTCAAAAAATCAAATAGGATTATAAACTAAAATTGCATATTTGTTATAAAGGGACGAACATGAACGACGAAGATAAAAATGCGTTTTTGGAAGATTTCAGAAATTCTGATATCGACATAAAAATAGACATGTGGTTTTATGCAATGGAACAAGTTGGACTCTGGGATGAAACAATTGCTGAACTATCAGGTATTGCAACAAAAGATAGTTTTACAAAAGGGAAACCGACAAAGCAAGAATAAAAGGAGTATTTTAAATGGATGAGAAAGACGAAGAGGAATTTGTAAAAGAATTCAAAGAAATGGATGGGGCAAAACGTCTTGATATGTGGGATTATGCTATATCTCAACAGGTTTTGTGGGAAAGTATAATTACCGAGATGCAAAATATTGCACGGGAACAAAGCATTGACAAAAAACTTGACAAAATGATTCAAGAAGAAATACAGAAGGCCCAAAGTGTAAGTCAATAAAGAATATACTGGATATAGACATTGGACATTGATTAACAGACAATCGAGATGCAACTGATACAAAAATAATTTCTGTAAATATTGATTTGGATTTTGCATAAAACTTCAATTTCATGTATCCCCACTTTTTCCATACTGTTATTTTTGCACGGTAACTATTTATAGTAATAATTAACAAAGTATAACGTGTAGGGTGTAGTACGAGAGAGGAGTGAAAAATGGAAAGAAAACTTATGATAGTTGATGATGATCCTGATATTTTGATAACTATCAGAAGGATTTTTGAAACTGAGGGATATGAAGTTTTAACAGTTGATAGTGGCCAGGACTGCTTAAAAGAGCTTAAAAGAGGCTTCAAAGGAATAGTGTTGATGGATATTATGATGCCGTTCATGGATGGATGGGATACTATCAGAGAAATCATAAAACAAAACCTTGCAAAAGACATAATCATTTCTATTGTTACTGCTAAAGGTACCCATGACCATGAAAAAATGAGGGGACTTGAAACATATATCAAAGATTA
>JAYEJG010000038.1:0-4080 GCA_034660435.1 Thermoplasmatota archaeon | reverse complement strand
CGAGTCGGTAATAACAAAGGGTAGAATTTGTAAAGAGCCCTACACAATAAAAGGAGGACACGTAATCTTTACGATAGAAGATTCTACTGGAAAAATTGATTGTGCAGCATACGAACCAACAAAGCAGTTTAGAAAAATTATAAGGAATCTATCAACAGAAGACACTGTAAAAGTTTATGGCGGAGTCAGAGAAGAACCTCTTACAATCAACGTAGAAAAGATAAACGTAAAAAAACTTGCGAAAAAAATTGAGAAAGTTGAAAATCCCGTTTGCCCCAAATGTGGCAGGCATATGAAATCCAAAGGGGCAAATCAAGGATATAAATGTGTAAAATGTGGAACTAAAAGTAATAGTCCAACAGTCAAAGAAAAAAACAGGAGTATTTCTGTTGGTTTTTATGAGGTGCCTGTCTGTGCAAGAAGGCATCTTAGTAAGCCTCTAAAGAGATTTAAGGAACCATAACGCTTTTTAATGAATTATTGCTTCATGATTTTCACACTGCGGGAGTGGTGTAGCCTGGTATCACTTAAGCTTGCCAAGCTTATAACTCGGGTTCAAATCCCGGCTTCCGCATCATTTTTTAATGGCTAATTGCTATACTTAAAAAATTTGGTGAGAATAATCATGTTAAAACTAGATCTGCATATTCATTCGCAATATTCAGAGGATGGTACAGGATCCCCAAAAGAGATTATTGCATCATTAAGAAAGAAAGGGCTAACTGGAATGGCCCTAACAGACCATAATACTGTAAAAGGCGCTCTTAAAGCAGTTAAAAATGCACCAAAAGGTTTTATTGTAATACCGGGGGTTGAAATTTCTTCAAAAGACGGGCATATTCTTGCTTTAAACGTCAAGGAAACAATTCCAAGGGGCCTTACTTGCGAAGAGACCATCGAGAAGATAATTGACCTCAGTGGAACTCCAATTATTCCACATCTTTATAGAAACATGTCTGGGATAAAGAAAACTAATCTTAAAAAAATTCAAAATAAGATTTCAGCAATGGAAGTTTTCAATGCCTGTAGCACCCCACAAACAAATGTGAAGATGATAAAAACTGCAAAGGACTTCAAGCTTGGAGGAACGGGCGGGAGTGATTCACATCATCCAGATTTTGCAGGATATGCATATACAACAATTGACACAACCGACTCTAATGTCGATTCAATAATTTCAGAAATTGAAAAGAAAAAAACATGGGGAGAGGGAAGTATTATGCCCCTTAGCTATAGGCAAGGGCGTATGATAAAAGGAATTAGACAGTTCTTCCAGAGAGGACTAAGGAGAATTTAGTTTATCAACGTGTGTAAAATTAAGGCACGTCAGTAAAATCTTTTTAATATAAAAAACTTTTAAGAACCAAGTAAAAGATATGTTTTACATGGATGAGGAGTTCATAACGCAATTAAAAGAGAAGATTACACAGATAGATGAACGGCTTAGTGCAATGGAGAAAGAACAAAGACTAATCCGTGAAGATATTTTATCTGGACGACCAAGTGAGCGGATGAAAAGAAGATTGCTGGAAAACACGTCAAAAAATTCAAGAGAATTAAAAGAAAGATTAGATAAAGAAATTAAGATTGAAATTTAGCGTCAAATTCGCCTTCATCAATCGCTTTTTGGATTTCTTGTGGTTTTTTACCTTCAACTGTTACACCAATTGATACACAAGTACCAATAATTTCTTTAGTTTTATGTTTAAGATCTTTGCCCAATAGATTTCCGCCTTTTATCTTAGCAACTTTAATTGCTTGCTCAATTGTCAGGTCTCCAACTTTATGCGTAGCTACAGAACCAGGTCCTTTTTCTACCCCAAGTTCACTCAATATAAGCGAAGCGGCAGGCGGTATACCAACTTTAATCTCAAAGTTTTTGGTTTTTGAATCTACAATTATTTTCACGGGAACCTTCATTCCATTGAACTGCTTTGTCTCATCATTTATTGTGTTTATGATTTGCATTATGTTTACGCCAAGAGGGCCAAGCGCTGGGCCAAGTGGTGGACCTGCAGATGCTTTTCCACCCTCCACTAATGCTTCAACTGTTTCCGACATTCGATTTATTCCTCCGTAGTTTTCTTTTCTTCTTCTTCTTCTTTTCGTTTTATAACTCTTACCTGTTCTCCACGAACAGTAATTGGTATTGGAACCACAGACTCAAAAAGCTCCACCGTAATTTCTTCCTTAGCATCATCAATATGAGTGACTTTTGCAGTCTCTCCCCTAAATGGACCCGCAACCATTTCAACAACATCGCCTTCAGTAATTTTTGCAACAGCTGACGCAGGTGCTAAAAAATTTTGGATCTCATCTATTGGAACATCTCCATTAAGCATGCCTTTTGCATATGAGACTGTTTTAATCATATCTGCAATTCTATCACGATCATAACTCTCAAGGAAAATGTATCCTCTAAGTTCAGGGGTTACAAAAATTGAGGGGATTTTAATTTTTGACTTGTCTGTTCTGCTATTTATAAGATCTGCAGCATTCTGTTCTTTGCCCACTTGAGTCTTTATAGCAAATATCTTTGATTTTTCACCTGTTGTCTCATCAACATCCATATGTTACACCTTTAGACAAGTCCTATCATCTCTGCTATCCATGGAGCGACATGTTGTACAAGCAGATATATTGAAAAGCCCATTCCACCAATGATGACTATGCCAAGACTCGTTATTTTCGAAGTTTTTGAATACTCTTCATTTGTCGGTTTTCTCGCCATTTTAAGTACTCTACCATATTTTCCTTTACCAATCCTCTTCTGTTTTGCCTCTATTTTATGCTGTAAATCCCAAGCTTTCTCCATGAATGTTTTGTTACTTTTTTCTGGGTTCTTTTCTTTAAATAACTTCACTTGTAGACACCTCTAAAAGCAATTCGTCAAATAAATAGTCATATATAAAGAATTTGGCCACTTCAGTAAAAAATAGAGAGAACTGGATTGTTTTAGATAAACTATGTACTATGCTACAAAATCAATTCCATACCCTTTGTTTTCAAAGGACTTGTGAGATGGCCCAAGAATCTGTTTTGATTTTACACCAGTGATCACAAGCATTGCACGAATGTTTCTCTTGAGCTCTGCGTCAACTGTTGTGCCCCAGATTATACGTGCATTTGGATCAATTCTTGAATATATCTCTTCAACAACCTTTTCTGCTTCCGAAATTGTCATGTCCTCTCCGCCAGTCACATTTACAAGAGCACCAGTTGCTTCAGAGATATCTACTTCAAGAAGCGGAGAATTAAGCGCCTCAACAACAGCATTTACTGCTTTGTTTTCACCCTCTGCTTCTCCAAGACCTATCATTGCGACACCACCGCGTTTCATAACGGTTTTAAGATCTGCAAAGTCAAGATTTACAAGACCTGGCCTTGTAATCATCTCAGTAATGCCTTTGATAGATCTCATCAAAACCTCATCAGCTACCTTAAAAGCGGCATTGAGTGATAAATTTGGAACAATTTCAATGAGCTTGTCGTTTGGAATGACAATTACGGTATCGCAAATATCTCTTAATCTTTTTAAGCCCGCTTCTGCATTTTCCATACGAATAAGACCTTCAACGCCAAATGGGAGTGTGACCACGCCAATTGTCAAAGCACCAGATTCTTTTGCGATTTGCGCAGCTATGGGAGCTGAGCCAGTACCTGTCCCACCGCCAAGACCACACGTTACAAATACCATGTCAGAATGGCCCATTGCGGCACGAATATCTTGCTCACTTTCCTTTGCAGCCTCTTCACCAATTTGTGGTAAAGATCCCGCTCCAAGACCCTTTGTTAAATGCCTTCCAATTAAAACCTTACTGGGGGCATCAGTCAAAAGCAAATGTTGGGCATCTGTATTCATTGCAATTAGTTCTGCCCCAGTAATTTCACTTGCAACACATCTTGCAATGGTATTTGTTCCAGCGCCACCACAACCAACAACTTTAATCGTTGTGGTAAGACCAGCAAGTACCTCCTGAAGCTCTCTATTGACAGAATTCTTAGTAAGCGAATCATTCAATACATTCTTTTTTACATTTTTGCCAGATTTCTTTGTCTTTTTATTACTTTCATTGGCAA
>JAYEJG010000037.1:0-4084 GCA_034660435.1 Thermoplasmatota archaeon | reverse complement strand
CGTGGTTTTCTAGTTTTCAACTTTGATCTCTGTTGGATTAAACTCGTAATATATATTTCACTTGATGTCCACTTCAAAAAGTAAATTGACCAAACCGGAAGTTTAACCTCCAAAAAATAAGTTTTTTTCTAGATTTAAATCAGTGAACCACAATCCTGATCTTCATATATTCTTCTTTTATTTCCACCTTTTGTGGATACTTGCTAAAGAACCCTTCAAAAAAGGTTCTGATGAATTTTGCAGATTCGGCGGCAGCTAGTACAAGTGTAAAACTGCTTTTAGACCCTGCGTTCAACTTATACCAGTTTGTTTTTTCAATATATTCCAAAACTTGTTTTACTTCTCTGATACCCTTATCAAAGTATTCCTTTCTATGGGCATCTCCTATTTTGTAGACTTCATCCCAAAATTTTTTGGAACCATCTCCAATCTCAATAAATATTGATTTCCAGTGTGCAATATCTATTATTAAATGCTCCTTGTTTGCTAGGTAATCTACATACGTTAAAATGCTATCCAACTGGGTTTTTTCTGTTGCTTCTTCTATAGTATCCAAGCAACTAAGCGATCTACGAATGATATCCGCCTGTGATGTATTATATTTCGATAAATATTTTTTGATAATTGATAAGGATTTTTCATTTAAAGATACGCTTAATCGTTCCATATTCTTCTTTTTCTACGATATGCCGCCGTTATATAATCTTTTGTAACCAATGTGATGAAGATATACTAGACATGATGATACATGGTTATTCGTTCGCACATATCCTTTTAATGGACAAATTAATTTTCGATTAAAGATGGCGTTAAACCGTTAAACATAAGAGAGGCGTTATATGAAAAAAGAAAAAACAAAGTCACATTTTGTTGGTGTAAGATTAACCGAGATACAGAAAGAGGCCTTATCTAAGTTAGAGAAAAAATCTGACTTGAGTAAGACTGATATTTTGTTGAGAGGCTTAGAACTTCTTTCTGAATACTATTCACTTGGTCTCGACCGCCCTCCGTTGAATGTTGAACTTAAGGAACTTGAGAAAGAAGCAATGCATCATTTTCAAGAGTTAAAACGAATCAAACATCGGGAAGAGTCAGTAAGAGAAATGGTACAAGAGTTGAAGGATGTAGACGAAATTATAGATGAATACAATGGTGATAAAGGCGCCCTGATCCAAATTCTTCTCAAGATTCAAGCCAGTAATCGTTGGCTTCCTAAACCTGCATTAATGTGGGTTTCAGAGAGATTAGATGTACCAATGTCTCAGATTCTTACTATCGCCACGTTTTACAAAGCATTTAGTTTAGATCCCAAAGGGAAACATCTTGTTAGAGTGTGTTTGGGTACTGCCTGCCATGTTAGAGGCGGGCCAAAGATTTTAGATGCTGCAGAACAGCTTTTAGGAATTAAATCTGGAGAGACAACACCAGATCTTAAGTTTACTCTTGAAGGTGTAAATTGTCTTGGTTGCTGTGCTTTAGGGCCAGTGATGATGGTTGATGACGAGCATTATGGAAAGCTTGACCCATCAAAGGTGGGAGAAATTCTTTCGAAATACCGCATGGGAGATACAGAACGAAGCAACATTAAACATGAAGTGGCCCCTGTAACATATGAGGTAAGAAGGTCTTAATAGGATTAGGTGAAAAGCATGAAAAAATTACAATCAGCGTCTGATTTGGAAAAACTTAGAAAAGATCTGTTGCACAATGAAAATTATAATAAGCCATGCATTTCAATATGTTCAGGAACAGGTTGCCATGCATATAGTAGTGAAAAGGTTGTAAATACTTTTGAAAACGAACTTAAAAAACAAAAATTAGAGAATAAGGTAGGGATTAAGCGAACTGGTTGTCATGGATTCTGCGAGAAAGGCCCTATCATTGTCATCTATCCTGAAGAAATATGTTATCTTCAAGTGAAAATAGAAGATGTACCAGATATTGTTTCTCAAACAATAAAATCAGGGAAAATAATTGACCGTTTGCTATATACTGACCCAAAAACCGGTAAAAAAGTTGTTCGTGAGTCGGAAATACCATTTTATAAAAATCAAATGAGACTTGTTTTTGGAAACAATCGAAAGATTGAGTCGAAAAGTATTGATGATTATATTGCTCTTGATGGTTATAACGCTCTGGCAAAGGCACTTTCTGAAATGACGCCTGAAGAAGTACTTGGAGAGGTAAAAAAGGCCAATCTTCGTGGTAGAGGTGGAGGCGGTTTTCCAGCAGGAAGAAAATGGGAAAGCGTTCGTAACGCACCCGGCGAGCCTAAATATGTTATCGTTAACTGCGATGAAGGGGATCCTGGGGCGTATATGGACCGGAGTTTGATGGAGGGAAATCCACATAGCGTCATTGAAGGGCTAATTATTGGCGCCTGTGCAATCGGTTCACACGAAGGATATATCTACGTACGCCAAGAGTACCCTCTTGCTGTGGAGAACACAGAACTTGCGATAAAACAGGCTGGGGAATATGGATTGCTTGGTAAAAACATCCTTGGTTCCGGGTTTGACTTTACCATTAAGGTTCATATGGGTGCTGGAGCTTTTGTTTCTGGTGAATCCAGCGCCTTGATGTCAGCAATAGAAGGAAAGGTTGGAGAGCCAAGACCAAAATACATCCATACTTCAGAGAAAGGGTTATGGGATAAACCAACATGCCTGAATAACGTAGAGACATGGGCAAATGTTCCTTTCATTATTAACAAAGGAGCAGATTGGTTTAGAAATATCGGTACTGAGAACAGTAAAGGAACCAAGATATTTTCATTGGTTGGAAATGTCAATAACACTGGACTGGTTGAGGTACCAATGGGAATAACGTTACGAGAGATCATATATGACATCGGCGGTGGCATACCAAATGGAAAAAAGTTTAAAGCGGTACAAACAGGTGGTCCGTCTGGAGGATGTATTCCTAAAGACCAACTAGATCTCCCTGTAGACTTTGATGAACTTAACAAAGTTGGCTCAATGATGGGATCTGGTGGTATGATCGTTATGGATGAGGATACCTGTATGGTAGACATCGCCAGATATTTCATCAAGTTTCTCTCGGACGAATCCTGTGGAAAATGCACACCCTGCCGAGAAGGGTTGCGCCAGATGCTCAGAATACTAGAAGACATCACAGCAGGAAAGGCTACAAAAGAAGACATCAAACTCCTTGAAGAGCTTTCTGAAACTGTTAAAGCAGCATCATTATGCGCTCTAGGCCAAACTGCACCTAATCCAGTTCTAAGTACCCTCAAATACTTTAGAGATGAATATGAAGCGCATCTCAGAGGCGAATGCCCTGCAAGGGTGTGTAAAGAGCTCATTCAATACTATATCGATCCAGAAAAATGTAAAGGCTGCGGTCTTTGTTTGAAAAAATGTCCAGTAGGTGCAATATCTGGTGAGAAAAAAGGCGTTCACACAATTGATGTTGAAAAGTGCATAAAATGCGGAGCATGTTTTGAAGTATGTAAATTCGACGCGATTTCAAAGTTGTCTGGTGAAGATTGCAAGTGAAAGGATAAACATATAAGATAAAAGGTGAAAAAATAATGAAAAATATATCATTAGTAATTGATGGGAAAAACGTTCAAGCAGAAGAGGGGATGACAATTATCCAAGCAGCCCAGAAAGCAGACATAGTTATCCCAAATCTTTGTCATGATAACAAACTTGAACCTTATGGAGCATGCCGATTTTGTATGGTAGAAATTGAAAAAAATGGTCGGAAAAAACTTGTGGCATCATGTTGTTATCCTGTAGAAGAAGGATTAGTCGTTAATACCAAGACTGAAAAAGTAGAAAACATCCGAAAAATGCTTATCGAGTTATTGTTGCCGGTCTCCCCCTCTGGTTCTCATACGGCTTTGGCAAAAGAATACGGCATTAAAGATACTCGTTTTAAACTGGAGACACCCCCAGATTCGCCATGTGATTTATGTGGATTGTGTGTTCGCTATTGCGCAGAGATTAAAAAGAAGAATGCTGTGTGTTTTGTGGGTCGTGGTGTCAACCGAAGTATTGCATTGGTTCCTGGTGCATCTGATGAATGTGCATCTTGCAGGGAATGTCTTGATTTATGC
>JAYEJG010000036.1:0-4112 GCA_034660435.1 Thermoplasmatota archaeon | reverse complement strand
AGAGGGCATTGCAAATGAACTCAATAAAAATGGAATAAAGACATGTTCGCCAACAAAAGAAGCTGCAAGGATTGAAACAGATAAAGAGTGGATGCGGAATCTCTTGAAAAAATATAATGTCCATGGACAATTGAAATGTGAAACGTTTACAAATGCCAAAAAGGCGAAAAAATTCATCAAGAGTTTAAATGGGGAAGTTGCAATTAAACCGATAGGACTCACTGGAGGAAAAGGAGTAAAAGTTTCTGGAGATCATTTTAACACTATCGAGGAAGCAATGCAGTATGTACAAGAAATAATAGATCAAGAAATTGGCGGACAGGCAAAAGTTCTCATAGAAGAAAAAGCAATTGGAGAAGAATTCACCCTTCAGGCATTTTCAGATGGAAAGACAATTCTTCCACTACATGCAGTACAGGACCACAAGAGATTATTACCAGGAGACAAAGGGCCAAATACCGGAGGCATGGGGTCGTATTCCTGTGAGAATGGATTGCTTCCATTTTTATCAAAAAGTGATTATGAAGAAGGGGCTGCAATTTTACAAAAAATTATTGAGGCGCTTAATACAGAAGGCTGTCCATACATTGGTCCAGTATATGGGCAATTCATGCTTACTGTTGATGGACCAAAGATAATAGAAATCAATGCACGGTTTGGAGACCCCGAAGCAATGAACGTCTTGTCTCTTTTAGAAAGCGATTTTGTTGAACTTTGTAATGCAATGGTCAAAGGGAATCTTAGCAGTAAAAAAATTAGCATGAAGAAGAAGTCAACAGTCTGTAAATACGTAGTTCCTGAAGGATACGGTGTAAAAAGCATGGTCAACGAAAGGATAATTGTAGATGAAAACGCAATTAAAAACACAGGATCAAAGTTGTTCTATTCCTCCGTAAACAAGGAAAATAATTCTGTTAAAACAACAACATCTAGGTCTCTTGCTGTTGTTGGAATTTCAGATGATCTTTCAAAAGCAGAGAAGATATGTGAAAAAGCACTAACATACATAAGGGGGGATCACATCTTTATCCGACATGACATAGGAACGCCAAATCTTATCAAAAAGCGCATAATACATATGAAAAAAATTCGTGGAATGTGAAAATGAAAGAAGAGATATTTGTCTATTTTATTGGAACTGCAGGATCTGGAAAATCTACTCTCACAAATACATTTAAGCAATGGATAGAGCTAAGAGGCGTCGATGCAATAACCGTGAATCTTGATCCTGGTGCTGAAAATCTCCCATATAAACCAGATGTTGACATACGAGATTGGATTTCACTAAAGGGGGTAATGAATGAATATGGTCTAGGGCCAAATGGTGCGCAAATTGCATGTGCGGACATGCTTGCACTTAACACGGCCGATGTTAAAGAAAGCATAGATTCATTCAAAACTGATTACATTTTAATGGATACCCCTGGGCAACTGGAACTATTTGTATTCAGAGAAGCAGGAAAATATATTGTAAAGTTTTTTAACCCAAAACGATCGATAATCGCTTATCTTCTAGACCATGCGCTTGCAAAAACTGCATCAGGATTTACGTCACAACGGCTGCTTTCAATTAGCACAAATTTTAGAATGAACACCCCTCAAATCAACATTTTAAGTAAATCAGACACGCTTTCTGAAGAAGAAATTGATGCTGTTGAACAATGGTCAAGAGATACGGAATGCCTTTCTACAGCAATATCAAATGAAGACGCATCAGTATACAGAGAAATGAACGAAGGAATATTGCAACTAATGCAAAGTTTTGGCAGTTATTCCCAATTGATTCCTGTTGGAAAAGAAGAATTCTTTGGAATAGAAGATTTGTATTCAGCAATCCAACTTCAGTTTGAAGGCGGGGAAGACCTGATGAAGGATTAGAATAATTCCTTATTGACTATTGTTATATCAATTGTAAGTTTTTTATATCCACCAAGTAGTTTGAAAATATTAATTTCTCCATGGAGAGTTGGGAAAAAGGGATTTATAATCCAGGGTGCTTTTAATTCAACAGAACTGCCATATCGTATCTGTGGGAAATGATACGGCACTCTAAATAAAACGAAGGCATTCATCGGTTTTCCTGCATCGCTTATATTTATTCTAAACGTTTGGCCTTCGTAAATCGACAACAATTCCTCTGAAGGCGAACCAATGCTTATAAACACGATATCTGAACTTGTTTGAGTGGAACTACTAACATCAAGTTTCAATTGGTAGGTTCCATTAGAAATAGCACTTACGTTCCAACTAAACAAGAGACTGTCATTTATCTGTTCGCTAGCCTCAAAAATTTTTGTCCATTCTCCACTGTTTTTATAATATAAACTGTAATTCTCAAAATTTGGAGATGATGCAGTTCCAAAAATATCCAAGACATCTGTCTCAATTTGTCCAGATGTATTTAGTATAGCAATAGGTGGTACATCTGATATCAAAACAGCATTAAGTGCGTTTATTTGTCCATAACCCTGAGTTTGCAGGTTATAGCTCAAATCAACTGCAGTGTTTCTCAATGCCATTTTAACTTGCCTTGGAGTCCAATCAGGGTGAGCTTGCAACACAAGGGCAACTGTCCCTGAAACATGAGGTGCCGCCATTGAGGTACCTGAAGCTTTAGTATAATATTCGTTGACTGGAATGCCAAGACTTGTACTACCTGCTCTTGCAGATATTATGTCAACACCAGGTGCCATTACATCGGGCTTTAACGTTCCAATAGACGTAGGCCCCCTGGAACTTCTTGAGTAAATCTCACCTTCTTTATCTACAGCACCTACACATATAGCCTCTCTTGCACAACCAGGTGAATTTATTGTACTATAGCCGGGTCCACTATTTCCAGCCGCTGCAACAACTACAGCTCCAAGACTTACTGCATTATCTGCAACCTCACAAATTATGTCATTGGGGTTCCCATCCAAAGCACCTGAACTTATTGAGATTATATCAGCATGGTCTGAACAATCGCTATCATTATTTGGGTCAAGTGCCCGATTTATCCCTTGTAAAAATAAGGAATAATCTCCTTCCCCTTTGTCATCTAATATTTTATACGCATAAAATTCAGCCCCAGGTGCAACTCCGACATACGTACTATTTGATGCATTTCCCAGTCCAACGGCAACACCGGCACAATGAGTTCCATGACCGTTGTCATCCATTGGACTAGCATCATCGTTAACAAAGTCATAGCCACCTAAAAATCCATCTTTCAAATCGGGATGAGTATAATCAACACCCGTATCAATAATTGCAATTGTTATGCCTTTTCCAGTTACGTTTTGTCCATAACCGTCTGTCAACTTCCAGACATCATCTGCATTAACAATTGAAACTGATTCATCCAAACAAGCAGTAATTTTATAATTTGGTGTAACGCTTTCAACATATGGTAAATTCCTGATTTTTTCAAGAAATACATGAGAAACTTCTTCTATTACAATTCCATTAAATGCCAACCTGAAATCTTTTAAAAACATTTTTTCAGATTTTTCCCCAAGTATCGCTGTAATATCTTCCTTTGCTGTGTTATGCAATGAACAGAGTTTATTGCTGTATGTTGCTACTTTTTGGTCAATAAACCTATTTAAAACAATTCCCCCAAAATGAGAGAACCTATTTCTATACATGGATAATGGTTCATCGGTGAATTTTACAATATATCCATCATAATCAGACGCTCCGTTGTCCTTTGTAATATCAACTTTTAAAGCAGTAGAATGTGAAACAAAAAGCGTTGTTAATAAAAGTAATATAACAAGAATAGAGGTTATTCTACTTTTATTATTCATCATTAAGAATATAATGTGGACTATTATTTATTAGTTTTGCTTATCAAACCTTGCCGGTTTTTTATCTTTTGAAAGCAAAACAACTCTTGAATCTGGCTTTTCCATTATTAGATCATAACCCATCTCTGCAGCCAATTTCTCACCAAAATTTTTTACTTTTTTGTGTAAAGGCATGTTGGATATATTCATTCTTCTTCGAGAATAGCCAACAAAAACGTAACCTTTTGGTTCAATGAACATGGGGGATGCATTGTCATCTAACTTTGCATATTGTGAGATAAATTTTTCATCCATGTTCATTCCTTGTACAAGAGTGTGCCT
>JAYEJG010000035.1:0-4122 GCA_034660435.1 Thermoplasmatota archaeon | reverse complement strand
CCACTTGGATGTAAGATATAAACTTGGCATTAAAAGTAGAATTCCTCCAGATAAGACCATCTTATTTACCGTAAAATTCTTCTTTTTATAAGAGTAAATTATTGGCAAAATAGAAACAAGAGAAACAAGATAAAATATCACAGGTTCAATAGGAGAGAGCACATTTGAAGAACTAACGGTCCAAAGAATAGTCATTACTACATTTGCAAGACTTATTACAAATATAGGATAAACAAAATGGTATTTCTTGTCAAAAGTATTGGATTTATTTTTAAGATACCATCCGACAACAAGGAAAAATATAGTATGAACTGCAATAACTGCATAGATAAACGGAGAAATGAAATAGTAAACATATGGCTCTGCAAAATAGTAAGAGTCTTCTAAAACTCTGCTTACAGAACCGAATACAATATATGGCATAAGCGCTAGTGCAAAATGCCAGTCAATAGTTATGTCGAGTTTTTTCAATAATCTGTAGATATAGTATAATGCAAAAATAAGTATCAAGCCATATGTAATTTCTGATACAATTGTATATCCTTCACCCGCAGAAACGCCATTGAATACAGCAGTTCCTCCTTGCACATCTGCAACTGTGGGCCCCCAATAATATTTCCAAATGAAATTATCATAAAAGATACTAGGAAATAGCACGCAACCAGCCAATAAAAAAACTATGATTCCTACAAATATCCCTAAAAATATAGTGCTTTCTCTCTCAGCATAAAACTCTTTGAATTTCATTTTCCGTTGTACGAAAGGAAAGAATAATATATTAATACCGTGGTTTACCGGTCCAATATGACACGTTTCACAAAATCAAAGACGATGGTTTTCCCAAGAGAAATCATAATTGGTCACAAAGTGACATCGCAGATTGCTGAGCTCTGTGGCCGGATAAGTATTGGCAAATCTATCTTAATCGTAGAAGATAAAAAAACAAAAAAGCTATCAGGAGATAAAATCATACATATTCTAAAAAAGGCAAATTATCAAGTAAAAGAAAAAATTATCTCATCACCCAGCATAAAAGAAGTGAACGAGATCGTCAAATACGGAAATAAAAACAAAGTGGATTTGTTTTTGGGCGTTGGCGGCGGAAGTGTAATCGATGTTACAAAATTGGCTGCATATGAACTTTCTAAACCATTTATTAGTGTTCCTACGTCTGCTGCCCATGATGGGATTGCATCTCCACGTGCATCTCTAAAAAGTAGAAAAGGATCGGTTTCAAAAACTGCAGTCTCTCCTGTTGCAGTACTTGCAGATACTGCAATCATTTGTAAAGCGCCATTTAGAATGCTTACATCTGGCTGTGCTGATGTTATTGCAAATATATCTGCTGTTATGGATTGGGAGCTTGCACATCGATTAAAAGGAGAAGAATTCAGCAGTCACGCAGCCGTCCTTGCAAAGACCGCTGCAGAAATGCTAATCAAAAATGCCGATCAAATAAAGCCAGATGCTGAAGAATCTACATGGCTCGCGGTAAAAGCTGCAATTGTATCTGGTGTGGCAATGTCAGTTGCTGGAAATACTAGACCTGCATCTGGTTCAGAACATATGTTTTCACATATGCTTGATCATCTTGGTCCAGTAATAATGTTAAAAGGGAAAAAAGGAAGAAGACCTATGCATGGAGAACAATGCGGTGTTGGTGCAATTATGATGGTTTATCTTCATGGTGGAGACTGGAAAACTATTAGAGATGCGCTAAAGAAGACTGGTGCACCTGTAACTTCTGCAGACCTCGGGATATCGAAAAAGAAAATAATTGAGGCGCTTGTGCATGCCCAAGAGATCAGACCAGAGAGATATACAATACTTGGAGAAAATGGGCTTACACAAGAAGCTGCACAAAAGGTTGCCAAAACAACAGGAGTAATTTAAATGCCACTTGTAACACTTATAGGTGAAAAACTTGCCAAAAACGGTGAAGAATTTGTGTACATTGGACCACAAAATGATTGCAGAAATTGTAAATTAAAAACAGTTTGTTTTAATCTTAAACCTGGTAGAGGATACAAGATTACAAATGTCAGAGAAAAAAGGCATAACTGTAACGTGCATGAAGGGGCGGTATGTGTTGTAGAAGTAAAAGAACTCCCGATAATTGCTTCAATTGACAAAAAACTTCCAGAGGGAGCTACAACAAAAATTGCTAAAAAGGAATGCAGAAACATTGGCTGTGAATATTTTGACATATGCAATGTGACTTTGCAAAAAGACAAGAGCTATAAAATTATAAAAATCTATGAAAATATAGATTGCCCTCTTGGTCATGAACTCCAAAAAGCAGAACTAAGTGATTAATGGCAAATTACATTATATATTAAACCGTCTTCTCCTTGTAACTCCCCAGTTCCAAAAGTTCCTTCTTTATCCCGTACCATTTTATTCCAATTCGTTTCGTCGATTTTTGAGTTATGACCAACATGGGCAACACCTATACACACTATGGATGTCCCTGACCGCCCACAATTCCAAACTTCTCCAACAATCTTTATGTTTTCTGAAAGAGTCTTTGAATTATCGGTTCCATTGAAGATAATAAATATAGTTTTATGTTCGTTTTTTAAGACTCTTGAACCAATAAGCTTACTTGAGTTATCCAATGCTGTTCCATTATCTAGCGATTTTTCTATTGATTCAATGACTTTGTCTCTCAATTCGTTCTCATTCATCATTACAAGTGTTTTCATTGTTGTTATGGTAAGATATGCGGGAAACTCTCCATTGACTCTATAGGTATAGCTCCCAAATCTTTCAAACCCTAAAAGTTGAAATCCTGAATCTCTTTCATCGGGGTTTTCACACCACCCGTTTGTAATAACTGAGTCGTCAACATATGCCTGTGTAAAATTACTATTCCCAAATAAAACTCCAAAGATAACAACGACTATCACAAAAATTGCAATAGCAACATATATTCTTAATTCCCTAGAACTTTCCTCACCAACCACATCAAACTAATATTTTGAGCAACTACTTTAAACTAGCGGAAAAACAAATGAAATAAATATTAAAGGAAAAGAATGGAACTATTTCTTAAGTCCTGCCTCTTTTTTAAGTAGTGCGGCTTTGTCGGTTTTCTCCCATGTAAAATCGGGATCTTCTCTACCAAAGTGACCATATGCTGCAATTTTATGATATATCGGTCTTCTAAGGTTTAAATGATCCAAAATATCGCTTGGTTTCAATGGGAAAAACGCTCTGACAAGCATTTCAATTTTATCTTTTGGTATCTTATTCGTCCCAAAACAGTCTATATTAACTGATACGGGATCTGCAACACCTATTGCATAAGCAAGTTGTACTTCACACTTGTCCGCAATTCCCGCCGCAACAAGATTTTTTGCAATATATCTTGCCGCATATGCAGCACTTCTATCAACTTTTGTTGGATCTTTTCCGGAAAATGCTCCGCCACCATGCCTGCCAACTCCGCCATAAGTATCAACTATGATCTTTCTACCGGTAAGACCTGCATCTGCATACGGCCCGCCACGAACGAATGCACCGGTTGGATTGATATGAACCGTCGTGTTTTTATCCATCCATTCTTTACATATTGGTTTAATTACATGCTCAATCACGTCTTTTCTTATTCTATCATAAGCAATACCGTCATCGTGTTGAGTTGATATCACAATTGTATCTGCACGGAGTGGCTTTCCTTTTTCATCATATTCAATTGAAACCTGTGATTTGCCATCTGGTCTAAGATACGTCACTTCATTCGATTTTCTTACTTCAGATAATTTTTTTGCAAGTTTCTGCGCAAGTGCAATTGGAAGTGGCATGAGTTCTTTTGTCTCATTACATGCAAAACCATACATCATCCCCTGGTCTCCAGCACCTTGCTCTTTATGCAGACCATCCCCTTCTGTAACCCCCTGAGATATGTCTGGACTTTGCTCTGTTATTTGGACCCATACAGAACATGTTTCTGCTTCAATACCGTAGTCGGATTTTGTATAACCTATTTCCTGAATAGTGGCTCTTACTATACTAGGGATATCAATATATCCCTTAGTGGTCATTTCACCAAAAATCATTACCCCGCCATTTTTTGTTCCAGTCTCTACTGCAACCCTAGAAAACTTATCCTGTTTCAAT
>JAYEJG010000034.1:0-4131 GCA_034660435.1 Thermoplasmatota archaeon | reverse complement strand
TAGAAAAATCCATGGAATCAAATATTCAGATTACAATAAAGTCCATCTTTGAGGATACAAAAATTGGAAAGGATTTGTACTAGAATTTTATCATTATCTATGTAGTGTGCGAAAATTATTTATATGGTAGTGCCATTCATGGCTATTGATAACGTGCTACAATATGGCACAAATATATGATGGGATGTCATATGAATGGAAGAAAGAGAGAATTAAAGGCACCTAATGATATACCAATTTTTTGGGTAAATGTCATCTAAAAATAAATTTTTATTCTACATCCATGCGTCCAAGCCTAGTTGCTCAGTTTGTTCAATGTTTGAAAGACCAAATGCCCCTTGAATGTAATTTTCAACCATTTTTTTGTACCAATCCAGATCTATTTCGCTTTTATTTTTTAGCAGCTCTAGAGGGTACATATAATCTATAGGCTTAACGCCGCTCTTTGATGGTTTTATAATGCCTGGTAACGATTTTTTTGTTACTACAAATTTGAATTTGGTACGGCTTTTAATTGGACGTCCAAGTAATTTCTCGAGAGCCATGGTTCTCTTTGCAAATGTTGACAATGAGCCATCCATGTTTGGTTTGTATCTTTTTGCAGGTTGAACAGATTGGACAAGCGTTAGATCAATAAGATCTACTTTGGATAAGTCTAATTTAGAGATAGCGTCCTGTGTTTTATTTACTATCGATTCTTTAACCTTTTTTCTTGCTTTTTCCTCATCGTCCCATACAAAGTTCTCTTTTAACACTTCAATCATAATATCTTTTAGAACCTTTCTTGCAATATTTGCTTTATCGGAGCCTTTAAAGTTGTTCCCCTTGGTATTCATTTGAAAGTTACCATTTTTGGTATCAAATATGAGGTAGTTTTTATGTTTAATAAATATCATTCCATCATGAATTTCTGGTTCCAACTCAAAATCAGGATAATTGAGATCTTTTTGCCACTTGTTGTTGCATTCATTAATTGCATCCAATGCTATATCAGGTTTGGTAAGCCAACTATTGTTATCTTTATCGATGGATAGCCCTAAAGATTCTGGTAGTTTAGGAATGTTGCCCATGGAGCGAGAGCACCCTAGATATATTCCATCGGTGTTATGGGCTAGAATTAAACCATTTGCACATACGAAATTATTGTTTTCTTGGACTGAAATGTCATAAACATAGCCATCCTTCGTTTTTATGTTCTCAATGTTTTTTGGAATTAAGCCAGTAAGATCTTTATATTCGATGGAATTCCGATTATATTGCACAAATCTTACCTCAAAAACTGATTTATCTTTTCTAAACCTAACTGAAGGATAGCCATATTTTAAATTGAGCGCGAGAAGCATCAGACCTTCGGCAAGTTTTTTGCTTTTTGTTGTAATTTCTAGCAGAGGGTTAACCCTGTTCTTTGTAGCATAGTGTCCATCCCCCCTGATGTACTCATCGAAGAATGCCTTTTGAACGTTTTTAGTAGAAGAAAGAACATATGGACTAACCTTTTTTTCTTTGGATCCTTGGCCACAGTCGAGGACAAATTTTAAAAGATATGTTATAGATGAATTTCCTTGTATTCTAAAATTCTCTCCATTTTTGTCGATGCCTGCACTTGTTATGTTGAAATTTCTTTTAAATTTCTTAGCCAAAACCCCCTGTAACTCTTTCAATGACTGAACATTGTGGCCACATACAAAGATAAGCGCTCCTTCCTTCGTCATTCCTTTCCGTCTTCGTATATAAATCGAACCTTCTGATATATAGGCACCTAAAATCCTTGCAAAATCCTTATCTAACTCATAAATGACGGGTATTTTGCCTTTGCCATTATATGAAGAAATGAACGCGTTTTGAATATCTTTGTCTGTTATAATCCTCGTCTTATATAGTTTAATGCCATCAAGTATTTTCATCCTTATAAATCTCTTTTTACTAGTTCCGCCTTTAAAATTACTCCTGGGTTGATGATATTTTAAAAGTCTTTCTGTGGCCTGTTTCACAGGAATGTTTAACCATATGTTTAGTTCGTCATTAAATTCTATCAAAGGCTTCAAAGCATTTATTTTTATTTTTTTGCCTTTGTCGTTATATTTTGAAAGATGTACGATGTTCGCGTTTTCCTCTTTTATATTCTTGCATAGAACCTCTCTCAGCCCATTGGAAATCGTGTAGAGTGAATGGTTCATTGTGACAGAAATTTTCCCTCTTTGCGTTTGAATATTGAGTATGTCTCGATCATATGGGTGGCGTTTTATGAAATTTGCTTTTTTCCATTCACAAATGCCGTTTTTATTTACAGAAAGGCACTCTGTGTTATCGAGAGTTTTATATTCGTGATTTCCTTTTTTGTAGATTTTATTATTGTACTGGCTAAACAATTTTTTTATGTTGACGATTTTAATAAGCCCCTTATCTTTCAATATAATATCTGTATCTGCCCCTATGCTATCCCCATAAACTACACGTATGCCTCTTTTTTCAAGATATTCTAGGGAGTCGGCAAGTATCATCTGGCCTTTTGTAGTAATCGTAGCCGCACCCCAAAGATTAAACTGTCTTCCTGAAACACCAGGTGCACTAAGGATCCCGTGCGTGTTGTGTAAAAGAATCCCACCGTTTGCATCCAGGAAATTTTCATTGTCCTCTACGCCTATGTCATATACATAGTCGGAGCTAGGTTCTACAAATTCTATGTTTTTTGGTGGAATTGCAAAACAATTTTCAAAGGATTTTTCTTTTATCAGATCTGCATTTTGTCTTTTTTCATTTGTTGGAATTATCTCACTATGTACAAGCAATGTATCATCGTTGATCTCAGATGCCGATATTTCTTCGATTTTATTATTTCTCACAGTAAAAACGCTATGATTTGGAGTGACAACAGTAAATCCACTTTTTGTCGTTATTTTGACTAGTTCCCCCTTCCATCTATGCCTAACAGCTTGTTTCACTCTCTTGATTTCGGTTTTACCGTTTTTATTAACAGATATTGCAGTCCAGCTGTCCTTTATATCTGCTATTTCAAATTCCGTCCCATCGATTTTTTCTATTCGAGAACCATATTTTTCGATTGCCTTATCTACAAATTCTCCAATTTTAGTATTTGAATAGCGCCCATCAGGCGTTTTTAAAACAATCCTTTGAGAATAATCTACACTTCCAGCATTACGAGCGCCTTTCACGCTTTGATACATCATTTTAAGTCTCTGAAGTTCAGCTGGATCGGCATTTTTTGTAGCTTCTTTAAGTTCCTTTTTTACCTTGGCGATCATGCTCATGATGCCAGTCATCGCACAATTTACAACACCTGGTTTTTCGTCGATTTTTACGCCAAGCATAAAACCCTTGTCTGCAAATGAATCGTTTTCTGTTACTTTCTTCCAATTCAAATCTCTGTTGTTTAAAAACCGTTCTGGTAGTTTTTTAAGCCAAATCCAATCATCAGGTTTTTCTGAACTTGTAGCAAGCCTTACCGTATCTGCCCCTACGTTCATTGCCTTCAGAATTGTTGGATACATGGCTCCAACATCAGCAACAACTACGTGCCACCAAGGAATAAAATGAGAAAATGCCTCCTTGTCTGGCTTTATGGTCATTCCACCCGGCATATGATAATTGAGCCTTTCATCAGAGTCCTTTGCTTTCTCGTTGTAAATCACATAAGGATCTTCCATCCACTTGGGCATCTCGTCCCCATATTTCACAACACGAACAAAATCCTTAGCCAGCTGGTCTTTCTTCATCTTGGACTGTTTTACAATGTCTTCCTTCGTATTGCACCACTTGAAATCCCTAAGCAAAACATGTGAAATAGACATCACCCTGCATATTGGTGGCATAATTTTCTTTTGAAATGCTCCTCTGATAAGGGCCATATGATCCCACATATTCACTGCGCCAGAAGAAAGCAACATGTCAAAAGTCATACCCGTAGTAAATGCTAGAGGAAGCGTCTGTTGGATAAGATTAAGTGTAACACCTAATTGCTCCTGTACGTCATGCTTGTTATATCTAAGAGTTCTGTCGTCTATCTCCATCTGGGATGGAGTCAAAATAACACGGTCTTTGATATTTATGCCCAAAAACGGAGCAACTGCTTTCAAACTAAAGTCGTTTAAAAAATGGTAAAACTTTCTCACT
>JAYEJG010000033.1:0-4143 GCA_034660435.1 Thermoplasmatota archaeon | reverse complement strand
ATCGCGGTGAATCTGCTGGTTTTGATGAAATTAATGTTGCATTTAGTTTGATACTTTCATAAAAACCAGCTAAAGGTGAAAGATCTAGGGGGCTTGTTGTGAAACCTTCAGAGTTGCCTGGCAAATAGCTATCATTTATTAATTCTCCATATTTATCAAGTATTTGTATTTTGACTGAAGTGATCTCGTTTACTTCCTGACCCCGCCAAACGACACTTTCCCATCGTCCAAGGTCGTCAGGTTTTATTTCATCTGACGTTACATAACCTTTGTCGATATAACCCTCAACTGAAGTATTTGCAGTTATTTTGATATAATCTGTTTTTAGAATGCCCGTCTTAAAGAGGTTTTCAGTAACCCCTATAACTAAAACATCGATATTTCCATCGTTACTGACATATTGAGTGTCATTTATGGTTATGCAAATATCTCCATCTGGATTTGAATCAATGTTGGAATAAGAACTAAGTTCTGCTATCTCCTCATAAAAGCCAACTTTTTGAATAATGGGAATTGGATATTTCCAGGCGTACATTTTAACTGATTTTATGTTTGCATCGCCGCTCTTATTACCATAAAACCACGACAATTTAAAAGTTTCAATCTCTGCTGGATCAAGTTTTGTGTTAAATGTAAAGTGATGAGCCGGTGCAAAAGAGAGTAACACAAGCTTTGACGAAGTTTCAATAACATTGCCATCTAATTTCTTTAATTTGTTGCCGTCAATTTTTGTTTCGTTTTTAAGATTTTTCATAGATATTACAGTATTCAACATGTCAAGTTTGATTATGGAATCGGATTCCCACACCAAGTGCTCCTGCCAGTCACCAAAATCGTAATTATAGGTTTTTGTAAGATTTAATTTAAATCCTTCATCAGAATAGTTACAATGCTGTGTTTTTGAAATCCCTAAAAGATCGCCAAAGTCATCGAACCATGTACCATCGTCATCGTTTTGAGTGTGGGTTGAACGTACTGTTGCAAAAATATTTAAACTCATGACTAAAATTGAAATAACAAATAATACAGCATACTTTTGTCTAAGTGAATTTGTGTTCATAGGCCGTTCTCCGTATATCTACTTTAATCTCCTATTTATTATATAAAAGTTGAGTAGCCTTCATAATATATATACTTTATTATTCTGCCTTTAGAATAATTTGTATGTCCATTACATTTGTACCTGTTGGGCCAGTAATCAATAAGTCATCTAACTTTTGAAAAAAGTCGTACGAATCATTATTTTTCAAAAATGTATCTGGATTCAGATGTTTAACAATTGCTTTTTCTTTTGTAAAACAGTCGGCAATCGCTCCTGCGGCATCACTATTTCCGTCAATCCCATCAGTCGCAAATGAAGCAAAAACTAAATTTGAACCATGCAATCTATCAATTCCAGCAAGAATCATCTCTTGATTTCTTCCACCCTGTCCATTTCCCCTTATTGTCACTGTAGTTTCACCGCCCGAGATAAAAGCATAGTTTTTTTTGCCAGGTTTAGTAAATTCTTTTGCTTTTGATGCAAGATACGCCCCAGTATCTTTTGCTTCTCCAGTTATTAATGTGGTGAGGATCATTGAGTCGTAGCCAAGACTTTTTGCCTTAATTTTTGCAGTATTGCATGCTATTTCGTTGTTTGCAATAACAAAGTTGCTAACTTTTTCAAAGATTAGATTATTTGTTTTTAAAGTTTCAGAGGTATTTCCTTCTGCCCCCCTCTCTATGATTTCTATAACACTTTTCGGAATCTCATCAGACAAATTATACTTCTTTAGGATGTTTTTAGCATCTTTATATGTTGTAGAATCGGGATATGTAGGTCCAGATGCAATAAATTCTAAAGGATTGCCAACAACATCAGATATTATCAACGAAACGACTTTGCATTTGATATTTTTAATAAGTTGACCGCCCTTTACAAAAGAGAGATGTTTTCGAACGGTATTTATTTCATTTATATCAGCGCCCGATCTCAACAAAAGATCGGTTGTTTTTTGCGTGTCTTTAAGGCCTGTTCTGGGCTTACATAGTAATGCTGAACCTCCGCCCGATATTACTACAATTAAAAGATCACTTTCTTTGCAATTTTCAACGATTTGAATAATTTTTTCTGTACCATTGACGCTCATTTTGTTTGGAATTGGATGTCCGCCAGTAATTGTTTGAATTTTTTTGTTTTCAACAACGCTATTTGCATCGTTTGTGATAACAATGCCCTTCTTTATTTCTATAAGATCGCATACAGCTTGAGCCATTCTAACGCTTGCTTTTCCAAAACCAACCAGATAAACATTTTCAAAATCTGCCGTATCTATTTTTTGGCCATAAAAAAGAATTCTTTTCCCTTGAAGTGTTGTCTTAACGATTTTGTATGGATCAACAGAATCAAGTGCAGAAGCCAATATTTCTAAAGCATCTCCTCTTAATTTTTTTAATATGCCGTTTCTTCCATTTTCTATTATTTCCTTCTGATTTTTAAACAACATACGATTACTTACCAAATTGAAGTTGCTTCATTAAGCCTCTTCTCATTTTCCTATTGCTTGTAACTCCTTTCATCATCCGTTTCATCATATTATAATATTTAACTAACTCCTTTACGTTCCTATTTTCTACACCTGCTCCTATTGCTATTCGTTTCATTCTAGATGCTCTAATTAATTGGGGATTTTCCATTTCCTCATCGGTCATTGAGTCCATTATAACTTTGAAAGTCTTGAATTTGTTTTCTTGTTCAGACATATCAACATCTTTTGCTCTACCTGCAAGTCCACCTGGAAGCATTTCAGCAACCTTGCTTAATGAACCCATACCAGACATCATATCTAACTGTTCATACATGTCATGCAACGTAAATTTTCCAGACATTATTCTTTTAGCAGTTTGTTCTGCATTTTTCCCTTTTAGGCTTTCTTGGGCTTTCTCAAGAAGGGATTTTATATCTCCCATTCCAAGAAGACGTGAAATGAAGCCCGCAGGATCAAACTTTTCAAAATCTGTTGGATGCTCTCCAGTACCAATGAATACGATGGGTGCACCTACTTCTGCTGCAGCACTTAACGCTCCACCGCCTTTTGCAGTACCGTCAAGCTTTGTCAAGACAATGCCGGTTATATTTATGGCCTCATTGAATGCTTTTGCCTGTGGACCTGCCTGTTGGCCTACTGCAGCATCCATAACAAGCAATTTTTCATCAGGATTGGTGGCCTTAAAAATTTCCTTCATTTCGTCTATCAAGTCATCTTCAAGTTTGTGTCTACCGGCAGTATCAACAATTATTACATCACTACTTCTTTTAAACTTAGATAACCCTTCTTTTACAATCTTGACAGCATCTTTTTCTTTTTTATCTCCATAAAACGGAACTTTAACCTGGTCAGCTATTTGTTTAAGTTGTTCATAAGCAGCAGGACGATGAACATCACCAGCAATAACAGCAGGACGGAGCCCTTTCTTTTTAAAATATGTTGCTAGTTTGCCACATGTGGTAGTTTTGCCCTGACCATATAATCCTACCATCATGATAACTTGTTTTTTTGTGGGGAGTTCTCGTGAATCGCCAAGAATATTTACTAGCTCGTCATAAACAATATGAATAACATATTCTCTGTTACTCATCCCTGCAAGCGGTTTTTCGGTAAGGGCTCTTTTTTCAATTTTCTTTGAAAGTTCCAGAACAAGTTTTACGTTTACATCTGCCTGCAAAAGCGCTCTTTGTATGTCTCTGACTATCTCTTTTATCAACCTAGAGTCGATTGTAACTGCATTTGCTATCTTTCTTAGCGTTCCCTTTAAGGAATCGCCTAAATCTTCGAGTACCATTCCAATTCTGAATCACGAAATATAAAAAGAGGCATTAAAAGGTATCGCCAACTATTAAACTTCTTTCTTTATCGCATCGATATCTTTCCGTCCTGTCAGCTCTTTATGGTTTTTCGGCCTCTTTCAATTCTTTTACAATATCCGGTCCATTCTTCAAAGAACCATCTCCAAAAATTTAAAATGCAGATGGGGCTTACATACGAATTGGATGATAGGAAGAGAAACGGCATTTGCCTTACTTAAAAAATACTTAAGAGCAGACAATCTTATAAAACATTCACTTGCTGTAGAGGCAATAATGAAGGAATTCGCAAAAAAACT
>JAYEJG010000032.1:0-4157 GCA_034660435.1 Thermoplasmatota archaeon | reverse complement strand
GTACATCTATACGTTGAACAATTGATCAAAGAAAATATTGATTTTATTACGACTGACAGGTTTGCAGAATTAAAGCACGGATCAATGTCCGTGAAACATGCATTTGGTAACTTCCTTCTAGCAAAAACAATGCAAATACTTTTTTTAATGAATGTAAAGGACTCCCAGTCAGGAATGTGGATATTCAAAAAAGAGGCTTTAGATAAGATACAACCACTCAAAGATTTTAACGACGGAATGCCCTTTTCAGAAGAAATAAAAATAGAGATGTTTAAAAATAAAAGCATAAAAGCAAAAGAAATTCCATCATGTCTTTATTCAAGAGAAGGCGAAAAGAAACTCGAAAGTTTTTCTGATGGTTGGAAGAATCTAAAATTTCTTTTCGTAAAGAGAGTTAAATAAAAACCTTAATTTTTATTAATAATGCCTTAACTTGAGTATTAAGAGCAAATTTCACTAAATTATAGCACTTTTTCAATTTCTTTTTTCAGTGCTTCATTTATTTTTTTACCGTCTGCCTTACCTCTAAGTTCTTTCATAACAATTCCCATAAGCGGGCCTATGGCACTTATTCCTCTTTCTCTTACAAAATCAACTCTTTCATTTACTATTTTCTTTACAATTTCTTGCAGTTCTTTTGCATCTGTTGTAGAAAAACCACATGCCTTTATTGCGTCTCCCACAGTTTTGTCAAAATTACCGCTAAGATATCTTAGTATTTCTGGAATTGCTTCTTTTGAGTATTTTCCTTCAGATAATGCAGAGAATACATCAATAAGTAGAGTCTCTGTTATGCTGTCTATTATAATTTCTTCCTTTTCCAACTCTGAGAATGTGTTAAGAAACGTTCTTATTATTGTGTTTTTCAAATCTGGAAATTTTTTAACAAGCCGTTCAAAGTCATTTTCATAGCCACTTGAAAGAATCTGTTTCGTTTGCTCCTTGTTTAACTTGTATTGTTTTACGAATCTTTCACGTTTTTCTTCAGGCCTTTCTGGAAGATTGCCCTTTATTTTTTCAAGTTTCTCTTTTGTTATTCTTATCGGCTGAACATCGGTCTCAGGATACATTCTTGCGGCCCCTGGCAGCGGTCTCATGTATTCCGTGGAATCATCCAAGAGTGCTCTTCTTACTTGCCCTACTACGCCTTTTTCTAGAGTCATTCTTGCCCTGTTTGTTACAGCATTAATTGCTTTGTCAGCAATCTCCTCTTTTCCTATGGCAATTACAAAAGCATCGTTTTCCCCTGTATTTAAGATATTTTTAATTTTTTCAATTTCTTCATTTTTAAGGCCATATCCTGGGAATTCATCGCTGTGGATTATCCCGCCAAGTCCTGATGAACTTCTGGCGTGAACTGCAAATTCCCGTCCAAGTCTGGAGTCCTTCTTTTTCAACATCCCAGCAAATCCTGGCAGTTTGATTGATTTAGCACAACCATTTTTTATAAGTTTTTTAATAATATCTGAATTGCATCCTTCCAGTATTTTTGTTATATCGTAAACTTCAATATTTTCTAAATCTGCAGGTTTTATCCTTTTTTCTAGGATTTCTTTGATTTTTACAATCTCAAGTTGCCGTAAAACCTCTTTTTCTGCAACCTTTGATATGGATTTCAGCATCTGGACTCCTTTTATCTCGACTCTTGATCCATTTAATACAGAAATGTTAAGATCCTGACGGATGGTTCCGAGCCCTCGTTTTACTTTTCCCGTGGCTCTAAGTAAAAGTCCAATTTGTTCTGCTATGTCTTTTACTTGCTTCGGATTTTTAATATCTGGATCTGTAGCAATTTCAATTAAAGGTATGCCAAGACGGTCAAGGCCATAGGTTACCAGTTTTCCTTTCTCTTCTAGTTTTCTTGCAGCATCTTCCTCAACGGCAATTGTTTGAATCCCTACATCATTGATTTTTCCACCAACTGCAATGAGCCCTGTTCTTTGAAAACCTGATGTGTTCGACCCGTCTATTACAATTTTTCTCATAAAATGAATTTCATCTACAGGCTTCGCATCCATTAAAGCAGTCATTGTAAGGCAGATGTCTATTGCTTCTCCATTTGCAGAATGTGGCGGTTCTTCATCTGCCTCAACAAGACATGTGGACTCAGCAGATGCAGTATAAAGGAATCTTCTCTTTTTCTTGGATTCTTCAAGTGCAGCTCTATCAATATCTCCAAGTTCACTTTGAGTGGGCCTTAAAATGCGTTCAAAAGAGTAGTCAATATCCTCAGTTATAATCGATTGACAATTGCAAAATAATTTATGTGTATCAATCTGTTGATGTATTTCAATTCCCGCTTTAAAGTTAATTTCCTCATAATTCATAGAAAGTCACTGAAGAGAAATAAAGGTTTGTTTATTATTGTTACTACTATCCACAAACATAGGTTTCGCGAGTAATATCTTTTCCTTCAAATCTTTTTAACTGTAGATTCTCTAGTACTTCAGATGTTTTATTATCTACAATGTAATCTGTCAAAAGCTTTGAAACCATTGGAGAAAGCATGAATCCATGGCCAGAAAATCCATTGCACTGAATGAACCCCTTTACGTCCGATTCTCCAAGGATTGGCCGTGCATCTGGTGTAACGTCATAAAAACCAGTCCAATGTCTAAGCATATTTACGTGTTTCAACGTTGGTGCATAACTTGTAAGTGTTTTAGCCATGTGCCGAGTAAACGAGAAGGTTGGCATTGTATTGTATCCACTTCTCTCTTCAGGAATAGGAATCCCTCCAACTATTTGCCCTTCATCTTGCTGGCTGAAATAAATGCCATCGCGAAATGAAATAACCATTGCTTCAAACATGGGCTTTAATCGTTCAGTTGCCATGATTTCCTTTCTAAAAGGAATATTGGGAAGTTTAACTCCTACCATATCTGCAACATCCTTTGACCAAACGCCCGCGGCATTTACGACGACCCCGGTCTTTATTGAACCTTTATCCGTTTGTACTGATATAATCTTCTTATTTTTTGTTTTAATATCTGTAACAGTCGTATGAGTATAGATTCTAGCTCCTTTCTTTTTTGCAGCATTTGCATAGGCAAATGTTGTTTCGAATGGACTTGCATGTCCATCGGTAGGGCAAAAAGTGGCACCAACGGCATCCATTCCTTTTACATCTAGTATTGGTACAACATCGAGCATTTCATCAGGAGTTAAAATATCAACTTTAAGCCCAAGAGATTTTTGCATTTCTATGTTTTTTTCTGATTGTTTCATTTCATTCTTGTCGTGTATTGCAACTAGATATCCGCCTTGTCTTAGTTCAATGTCTTCACCGAGTTCTTTACTTAGTTTTTCAAAAATTTTTATGCTTCCAATTGCAAGTTTCACACTCTCTTTTGTTGACCATTGTTGTCGGATTCCGGCACCACAGCGACCAGTTGCTCCAGAGGATAAATAGTTTTTTTCTAGAACTGTGACGTCCAACCCTCTTTTTGCAAGGTTATGCGCAAGGGAACATCCACTTATCCCGCCACCAATGATTACAACATCTGATTTACTTTTCATCTTTATCACTTGCAAGTGTTCCAAGAGAAACTGGAACTATTGGAGGTCTTATTGTTGGAAGAGAATTTTTGGGTATCTTCTTTCCCGTTCTTTGTTCAAGTAGTTTTACAACAATTGGTATGCAAACTCGTCCTTGGCAAGCCCCCATCCCTATTCTCAATTTTCTTCTTAATTCTTCGAGATCCGTGTAACCTTCATCGATTGCTTTTAGCACGTCTTCTTTACTTAGATCTTCACATCGACAAACTATTGATTTTTCTTCTTTCATTTTAGACCCTTATGTTTCTGATATCCATTGCCAGCTCTTTATCAACTTCAATTGTTACAACTATTGTTTTTCCATCTTTTTTTACCCTTTTTACAACGGCATCTTTCCTATATTTCCCCCCTCTGTCTAGTGCTTTTACGTTGTCTCCAAATGAAGGGACAGGTAAAAATTCATAAGGAAGGGTGATAAGTGCTTTATCATCTTTGATTTTAACAATGAATATTGCAAGACCCGGACAGACTCCAACGCACTTTCCGCATCCAATGCACTTGTCATAATCGATTTTTGGCAGATCATTGATGCTCTTCATTGTAATCGCGTTGACTGGGCACGATTCAACGCATGGATTACATGGAATTTTTTGTATGCA
>JAYEJG010000031.1:0-4159 GCA_034660435.1 Thermoplasmatota archaeon | reverse complement strand
TTTTAAAGCATGGAAAAAGAGCAGTTATTGGGCTTTCAAATGAAGAATTGATAAAACTTGGGGAGAAATACTTTTCACTAATTGAAGTTCACAAAATCAAGGCACATAAGAGTCTCACTAGGTATTTTATAGTTTATGAAAAGTGACCAAAATCCTTTTACAATGAACTTCTATCCTTTTCTCAATGACTCAACTATCCATTACATTTCTTGGAACTGGTGGTAGTTGGCCCACAGTTAAACGAAATGTAACCGCGGTTGCCTTGAAAAGAGGGAGCGAAATAATTCTTTTTGACTGTGGAGAAGGAACACAAAGGCAGTTCCAAAAATCCAGCCTCAGCTATATGCAAATATCAAAGATTTTTATTTCACACTTTCATGGAGATCATTTTTTAGGACTTCCAGGACTCATACAAACAATGCAACTTAACGATAGAGAAGCAGCTTTGCACATCTATGGGCCGAAAGGCATGGTGAAGCTTACATCACAGCTTCTCTCCCTTGGATATTTCAAACCTTCATACAATGTAATTGTCCACGAAATAGACGATAAAGAAGTCCTTGAATTTGAAGGATATAAAATTAAAGTCTTAAAAGTAAAACACGGCGTTCCGGCACTTGCATATTGTCTTGAAGAAAACGTGAGGCCTGGAAAGTTTGACAAACTAAAGGCATTGAAAATAGGAATTCCTGAAGGGCCTCTTTTTAACAAGCTTCAAAAGGGACAAACGGTAACACTAAAAGATGGGAGGAAAATTACACCAGATGTAATATTAGGACCTCCAAGAACTGGGCGAAAAATTGTAATTTCTGGGGATACTGAACCGTGCAAAAGCATGATAGATTTTGCAAGAGGTGCAGATGTTTTAATTCATGAATCAACTTTTGAATCTGAACTTGAAGATATTGCAGGGAAATATGGACATACAACGGCCTATCAGGCAGCGAAAATCGCAAAAAAAGCAGATGCGGAAAAATTATACTTAGTCCACATAAGCCCAAGATATTTAGATTACAAATTACTAGAAAAAGATGCTCGCAGAATTTTTAAAGATTCATTTGTACCAAGGGATTTTCAAGAGATTGACATTAGGTTGACCAAATAAAAGTTACCATTTTGAACGAGAAGTACTAAGTATAAAACTGTCATCTAGTCAGTTTCTTCCTTTTTGAGAACCGAACTTAAACATTGCCCCATACTTCTATGGGCCTCCATTTCAAAAACAACAGGCGCATCAGACGCCCATCCTCCAAAAGCTTCAAGAACATCCTTTATTCCAGATTCTTTAGAGAAAGCCCAATTCTCTTTACCAATCTGATCATTGTCAATAAATGCAAGAACGGGCTTTTTTTCATCTAGCTCAGGGGTCACAAAAATATTAAAAGTACTTTGATTTCCGTTTTTATCTTGCTTGTAAAAAACACAGCTCTTAGAAGTCGATTGATAAATTCCATATTTGTTTGTCATTTTTTTGCCTCCAATTCCTACATTAATATATATGTGTTATAGTTCTTAACCCTAACTATTAATTTGGCAGAGAAATCTAATGATTCCCTCACTTCAAAACCAATGTATTGCCACCAATAACATCGCAATGAAGTTAAGACATTCAAGTCAATTAGTTAAAGGACATTAAATCACAACTAATCCGTTACCACGTTCTAAAAAACCAGGGGGTAGGCCAATCTTCATCTACGTAAAAACCATCTTTGCCAAATGAGTTCTTATTTTTGTGGGCATCCAAATCTATCAGATCATTGCCCTCATCATGATGTCTAAGTTTCCTTAAAAAATCCAAACTTTTATTATATTCAAATTTAGAGAACTTTTGCATCGCACATCCATCCCATCAACAAAAATAAATGAAAAACAGCATTTATAATTTTCTGTACAAAATTTTCTTAATATATATCACAATTTTATTAAGCACTTTAACGCATTATGTTTTGGTTTTTATGGGAGAGCGACCTTCATACGATGAATATTTCATGGGAATGGCATATCTTGTTTCAAAAAGAAGCACGTGTCTAAGGAGAAAAGTAGGTGCAATACTTGTAAAAGACAAACACATACTAAGTACTGGGTATAATGGTGCTCCAAAGGGCCTTAGACATTGTTCGGAAGTGGGTTGCCTCAGAGAGAAATTAGGCATTCCATCTGGCGAAAGGCATGAGATATGTAGAGGGCTCCATGCAGAGCAAAATGCAATTATTCAGGCGGCAGTTTTTGGGATTTCTATCAAAGATTCTGTGTTGTACTGTACAAACACCCCTTGTGTCGTTTGTGCCAAGATGCTAATTAATGCAGGAGTGAAAGAAATTGTATATTCTGGAGACTATCCTGATGAACTTGCAAAGCGAATGCTCGAGGAAAGCGAGATAAAAATAAGAAGTTTCAATAAAAAATATCCTCCACTGTTATTCGAAAAATGAGAAAAATATAAATACTGTCGAATGATTTAGAAGTGTGAGGAGAATATGAAGCAAAGAAACTCATTTGTGTTAGATGAAAAAGATGATAAAGCTGTACAATTATTTGCTGAGCTTGGGATGCCGAAGAACCTTGCTAAAACTTTGATGTACATTTCACAAGTAGAGGAATGCAAATCTGCAGACGTAGAACAAGGGGCAGATCTTAGACAACCTGAAGTATCTGTTGCTATGCAAGAGATGAGAAGAAGAGGATGGGCAAAGAAGAGAGACCTAAAAAAGGAAGGAAAGGGGCGCCCAGTACATGTTTACAAACTAACAAGACCATTACCTGAAATTCTAAGGAATTTTGAAGACGAAAAGATGAAACAAGTAGAAACCATCAAAAACGATTTAACTGATCTTCAGGGATTAATCAAAGGTTACACCAAATAGTCTTTTAATCTTACAAAAAATTTTATTTCTATCCTTTTGTTATTTTATATTAGGATGGATTAGTAAGTTGTGGTGGTCGGTACTTGAAAAACAGAGTAGAAAAAATTTTTAATAACTGCAAAAAAAACCCAGATTTGATAATCATTAAGAATGGCACAGAACCATTCATTGACGACAACTTTTTTTATGTAACTGGACTTAAAAAAGGTCTTTTTGAGGGCGCAGTTGCAGTTTTATTTGAAGATGGAAACATTGAACTCATTATTCCACAACTTGAAGAAGAAAGCGCAAAAAAAGCTGATGCAAATATAAACACCTATAGAGATGGAAAAGAATTCAACGAGATCTTCAAAAGGATAACAATATCTGCAAAAACCGTTGGCTTAAACTTTGATAAAATTACATATAGGGACTATAATGGAATAAAACAAAAATACCCAAACATTGATTTTCCAGATATTTCAGATGCACTATCCACATCAAGGCGCACAAAAGACAAAATTGAAATGAATTTAATCAAAAAAGCAGCAAAGATTGCTGACAAAGCAATGGAAAAAGTCCCAGACATCTTGAGCGGCGACATGCATGAATATGAATTAGCTGCTGAAATTAATTATTTGATGCAAAAATATGGTGCAGACAAAGTTGCTTTTGATACAATTTCTTCTTTTGGCAAGAATACTGCTGAACCCCATTATAGCCACGGGAACGTCAAGCTAGTCAAAGGAGATTTTGTATTGTGTGATTTTGGTGCTTGTTTTGAAAGATACAACTCGGATATGACCAGAACGTTCGTTTTTGGAAAAGCAACCGAAATGCAGAAAGACATGCATGAGACGGTTCTTCAAGCACAAAAAATCGGGTTTGAAAAGATCCAAGAAGGAATTGCAGCACACGAAGTTCATGATACAGTAGAATCATTCATTAATAGCACTAAATTTAAGGGGCGGTTCATACATTCTACAGGGCATTCACTGGGACTTGCCGTACACGACGGTAGCGTCAATTTTAGCCAGAACTGTAATGTAAAACTTCAAGAAAATATGATACTTACTGTTGAACCTGGAGTATATGTTTCAGGATTCGGTGGAGTTAGAATTGAAGATGACATTTTAATAAAAAGTGATGGAATTGAAATACTGACAAAAACACCTAGAGAACTAATAGAAATCTAGAGTTAGTTTTCCATTACCTTTTTATGATCTTTATGGATATCGACTTTGTGAGATTCTTATGAGTTGGTATGACGAAGTTGAATATGTTAGGAAGCAAGCAAAGGATAGCAATGAATTTTT
>JAYEJG010000030.1:0-4188 GCA_034660435.1 Thermoplasmatota archaeon | reverse complement strand
GAGGCCTCCTGCAAAGGATATGATCTCCGGGTCCTGAGTAACCTTAAGTAGTTCCCTAATTTCTGACTTTCTCATCTTTGCTGCTCTGTCTGAGTATAATCTGTTAAAGTCTGTCATAAAAGCCACCAACTGGGTAAATCCAATTTAATCTTATATGCATTTCGTAAAAAATTTTAATAACTTGTAAATACATAAAGGGATGTTATTTTTCTTTTTCACGTGAAAACAAAGGCTTTATGTGTTCTTCAAATGCAGGCATTGTTTCAAGTGTGTCTCTACAAATATTAAACTTATGTATGATGTGCACTGCTAATTCTTCATCTGAAGAAAACTCTCCTTTTTTCTCTGTAAACATCCTACTCACATTTTCTTCATTTTCAGTGGCCTCATCCATCATAAAATCAGTAAATACACTCTATTAAATATTTATATAGTTTTCCCTAGTGCTTTGATTAAAAATGACGCATACTTTTTAAGTTACAGGGTTCCAGTCATGTGTATTACTATCATGAGGGTAAGTACTACGGATATAAAGCATACACACATAATATCTTCTTTTTTGTTTTTACTGATACGCATCCCGCCTTTTAACAAAATATGCAAAAACTGCTTATCTAGATTTTTTGTAGGCGAATATACAGCTGCACATGTGGGTAAAGATTGGAAAAATTTATTAGTGAGTCAAAGGCTCCAGAGCCAATAATATTGGAGAACAGATGAAATGGAGGCAGTAATTCTTGCAGGCGGGTTTGGAACGAGACTTAGGCCTCTTACATATACAAGGGCGAAACCGCTTTTACCAATTTTAAATAAACCGATGGTCACTCATCTAATTGACACTCTTCCTGATGAAGTCGATAAAATAATCCTTGCTGTAAACTACAGAAAAGATCAAATTGAGAAATACTTCAAAGAAAACGATTTTGGTAAGAAAATTATTGTAAATGACGAACCTACTCCGTTGGGTACTGGTGGCGCTGTAAAATTTGCAGAAAAGCACATTACTTCAAGATTTTTTGTTTTGAATGCCGATGTAGTCTGTTCCTTAAGTCTTTCTGATATGATGGCGTTTCATGAAAAAAACAATTCAGTTTCAACAATTTCGTTGTGGCCTGTTGAGAATGTATCGGAATTTGGTGTTGCTGATGTAAAGGATAATGGAAAAATAACAAAATTTGTTGAAAAACCAAGGCCCGAAGATGCACCATCAAATTTTATCAATGCTGGAGCATATTTGCTTGAGCCAGAGATTTTAGATTATATTGAGACTAAGCAACTTATTTCAATGGAGAAAGAAATTTTCCCGCAAATTATTAAGAATACAGGCAGGTTCTATGGATTCAAATTTGAAGGGCACTGGATGGACATTGGGCGGATCAGTAGTTACCTTGAAGTGCATAAATTTTTAATGGAAAAGAAAGGAATTGAGAACCTGATTGGTAAAAATTGTAATGTAAACGGCGAACTTAATGGATCATGCATTGGAGATTATGTCAAAATTGAAAATAACGCAAAAATCAACTCATGCATCGTTTATGGTGGAGCAACTATAGAAGAAGGTGCAAATCTTAAAAATTGTGTAGTTGGTGAAAATTGTATAGTACATAAGAATTCTATACTTGATTACTCGGTTTTAGGTGATAAGGAGCAAGTGCCAGAGGGTTCAAGTATTTCTGGAGAACTTGTATGGAATCAACCAATTCCCGAAGGATATCCAAACAAGCAAGTGGGAAATGCAATCCCTACATAAAGTGCTCTTTGATTTATAGGTAGCAATCAGTTTTTTATAAGTGATTGGCAATTGCACCTTGATGAAATTGGACATTTCAAGAAATATTTTTAGAGCATATGACATAAGGGGAATTTATCAAGAGGATATCTCTCCTGAACTTTTTTATAGAATTGGTCTTGCAGCAGGAACATACGTAAAAAAGGAGATGGGCGGAAATAAAATTGCTGTTGGTTGCGATATAAGAAAATCCAGCCCCTCGTTAGTCCATTCCTTTGTTGCAGGTGTTACAGCTACTGGGGTAAATGTTAAATTTACAGGTGTTACATCATTTGGCCAGACTCTTTTCATGGGCTGGAAGCTAAAACAAGATTTAATTGCATTTGTCACGGCAAGTCATCTGCCTGCAGAATGGAACGGAATAAAGTTTTATTATGGTGATGGTGTTGGACTGCCAACTGAAGAATTGATGAAAATCAGAGATTTCGTCTTAGACGAAAAACTGCCAACTTCCTCTTGGGAAAAAGTGGGAAATGTTGAAACTATATGTGCAAAAGAAAGTTACAAGGATTTTTTTAAAGAAAAATTTAATTTCACCAAAAAAATCAAAGTTGCAGTTGATTGTGGTGGGGCAAGCATGACGCTTTCTGTGCCAGAAGTTTTTGACTCTTTAGGTTTAGATGTTGTTCCTGTGTTTTGTGATCCTGATCCATTACTTTCAAAAAGGCCATCTGATCCAAAACCAAAGAATTTGTCAAGACTTGTTGAAGTAACGACCGGAAAAAAGTGCGACTTTGGTGTTGCATTTGATGGAGACGGTGACAGATCTGCAATTGTAGATAATACCGGAAAAATACTTTCTTCAGATGAAACAGGAATCATACTTGGAAAACATGGGTTTGAGACAAAAAAAGGAACCGTAATTGTAAATGTTGAATGTTCAAAAGCAGTGAAGGAACAACTTGAGCCATTGGGGTACAAGGTTAAACAAATACAAGTGGGGCATACCTTTTTAACACTTGAGGCAAAGAATGAAAATGCACCACTTGGAATTGAATCGTCAGGCCACCTTATTTTACCACAGTATTTCCTATTTGATGATGCAATAGTGGTTCCTTTAAAAATTGCTGAGATACTAGATAAAACAGATAGAACGCTTAGTGAAATTGTTTCGGAGATTCCGACCTATCCAACAAAAAGAGAAGAAATAAAATGTTCCGATGATCTAAAATTTGATGTTGTTGATTTATTAAAGAGCAATCTAACTAAACAGTATCAAGATACAAATACACTTGATGGAATTAGGATCAATTTGGATAATGGGTGGGCACTGATTAGAGCATCAAATACAAGTCCAATCTTAAGACTTACAGTGGAAGCAGATAGTGAGGATGTTCTAGAAGACATTTCCGAAAAGTTTCTGAAGATTACACTAGATGTAATTGAGAAAGTAAAACAAGACTAATGTGATAAAACCTATGACAAAATTATTCGGTACGAATGGCATAAGAGGCGTTGTAAATGCAGATATGAATTGTGAACTTGCACAAGGAGTAGGAAAAGCTTGGGGAACGCTTCTCAGAAAAACAATAAAAAATCCAAACGTTGCAATAGCAACTGATGCAAGACTTTCAAACAATATGCTAAAACATGCAATAGCCTCTGGATTTCTTTCTACAGGCTGCGACATCTCCGATCTTGGGGTTCTTCCAACGCCCGCTCTTCAATATGCCGTAAAAAAGAAGGATTTCGACTCGGGAGTTATCATTACAGCATCGCACAATCCTCCACAGTTCAATGGTATCAAAGGCGTTGATTCAACCGGTACTGAATTTCCAAAGGCAACTGAGATGGAAATCGAAAAAATTCATTTTGAAGAAAAATTTGGCATGGCTGATTTCAAGAATGTCGGTTCGTATTCAGTTTGGGATGGTGCAGTAGACCTCTACATTAAAGGAATATTTTCTAATGTTGATGTTGAGCTAATTAGGGAGAAAAAATTTCACATAGTATTGGACTGCGGATCTGGTGCAGGTGGCGTTGTAGCACCATGTGCTTTAGAGAAACTTGGGTGCAAATTAACAAAGTTATATTGCAAACCTGATGGAACATTTCCTGGGCATAATTCCGAGCCAATGCCTGAGAATCTCTCAGAATTAATAAAAAAAGTTCCCGAGGTACATGCAGATCTTGGCGTTGCACAAGATGGAGATGCAGATAGGGCAATTTTTGTCGATGAAAATGGGAACTACATATGGGGGGATAAGACACTTTCAATTTGTGCAAAATATGTAACAAAAGGACAAAAGAACTCATGTGTCGCAACTCCAGTTACAACGTCAAGTTGTTTTGATGATGTTTTAAAGGAAAATGATGTAAGAATAGTACATACAATGGTTGGTTCGCCACTTGTTGCAAGGGCAATGATTGAGAACAATTGCATTTTTGGCGGGGAAGAA